>JADZEM010000117.1 GCA_020850535.1 Chloroflexota bacterium | reverse complement strand
TCGCTGCGCGACGCTCCAGTCGCACCAGTGCCTGCCGTTCCCGGCGGCCGTCGCGCAGCGACGGCATGACTGTAGGCGGGGACTTCAGTCCCCGACCGCCCGTTCCATGATGCTTCGGGGACACCAACGAACATGCAATCGCCCTGGCGGCATAGCTGTCGCGATGCACCGGTCCGGGTGCCGGCCGCGTGCTACCATCGTTCCTGGCGGCCCTGGTGACGATTGCCGGGGCGTGCCATCGATTCGACGAGGAGCGACGGCAGATGACGGCGACGGCGAAGAAGGTCTATGACGGGCTCACGGAGCATGTGACGCCGGACGAGGATCGCGAGCGGATTCGACGCACGCTCTATCGGACCGACGACAGCGCGCTCGGATCGATCCTGCCGGCCTTCGAGGATCGCTGGACCGAGGCCGAGATCGAGCGGTACCACCGCGACGGCTACCTCGCCATGGACGGGCTGCTGACCTCTGACGAGGTCGAGACGGCGAAGCTGGCCCTGGCGGATATCGCCTATCGCCGGGTGTGGAACGAGAAGGTCGGGATCCAGGAGGAGCCGTACTTCCGCGCCGGCGGCAGCGATGAGCGCATCGACGATCCTGAGCTGCGTATCCGCAAGCTCTGGATGTTCTGCCAGGCGGACGCCCGGCTGGCCGGACTGGCCGCCAGCCCGCGCCTGATCCCGCTGTTGGATCAGCTCATCGGGTCGGGGCACCGGATGATCCAGGACATGGCCCTGCTGAAGCCGCCGTTCCACGGCGCGGAGAAGCCCTGGCACCAGGATACGGCCTACTTCGACTACACCCCGCTCGGCGGCGTCATCGGCGTGTGGATCGCGCTGGACGAAGCGACCGTCGACAACGGCTGCATGCAGGTTGTCCCGGGCAGTCACACAGCCGGGCCGGCGCAGCACTACCACGTGCGCGACTGTCAGATGAAGGACGGCAGCGTTGATGTGAGCAAGGCGGTGGTCGTCCCGCTCAAGCCGGGCGGCGCCCTGTTCTTCTCAGGCCTGATTCACCACGGCACGCCGCCGAACGTCAGCGGCGACCGTCGGCGAGCCTTGCAGTTCCACTACGCAGCCGCCAGCTGCACCCGCATGACCATCCGCGAGCACGGCGAGCTGTTCGACGACAACGGCGCCTACGCCGGGTGCCGTGACTGGGATCTCGAAGCCGGGATGTCGCGGGCAAAGATCGAGATCTAACGCGCAGCGACCGCCGGCGAGCTTCGCTCCGCCTGCCGGCGGGCCTGCCACTCATCCAGTCGTTGCTGGGCGGAGCGTGTCGCCGCATCGAGGCGTGGACCGGCGGCCTCGCTCCTCGACACGATCTCTTGCAGCGCGGCCTGCCCGATCTCTTCCAGCTCGGCGGCGATGGGCAGCCGGGGCATCAGTGCGCTGTGGGCACGGCTGGCCGCCACGACGCGCTCGAACTGCCCGAACGGCCCGCCAGACTCAGACTCGCGCACGTCGTAGGCCGTGGTCGGGGCACGTGGCGACGGCCGTCCCTGGGCCTGCGCCAGCCGGTCCGCCGCGTCGCTCGCTCCGAGGTAGGCGAGCCACGTCCAGGCAGCCTCGCGGTTGCGAGCCGCCGCCAGCAGGGAGAGCATCCAGCCGCCGTAGCTCGGGGAGCGGCCGTCGGAGGCCGGATTCGCCTCGTTGCGCGGCAGCTCGAAGACGGCGACGCTCATCTGCGGCGCAGACTGCCCCAGCACCGCGATCCAGTCAGCGCCGTTCACGCAGCAGACGTGCTTCTCGGTGAGCCAGTCCGCCACCGAAAGCGGCTCGCGCGGACGATCCGCCAGCGGGGGCGCGCTGCCGCCGCGCTGCTTCTGCACCATGCGCTTGACCCACTCAGCGGCTTCGACGGCGGCAGGCTCGTCCCACGACACGCGTCGGTCGAAGTCCGCGAGCCACCGGCCGCCGTTGGCGTAGGTCCAGACCGCGAGCGCCGGGACCGCGGCGCCGCAGCGGGTTGGGTCGATGGCGATCAAGCCGACCCGTCGTGCGGGTTCCACCAGGGCTTCGAGCTGCTGCCACGACTGCACGGGCTGGGTCTGGTCGAGGTCGAGACGCTCCAGCAGCCCGGTGTTGACGTACAGCAACTGCTCGGCGCCGCCCAGTGTGTGCGGCAAGCCGGCGACGTGGCCGTCCCAGCTCCGCGCCGCCAGCTCGTCTGGCCGATACCGGTCCGGGCCGATCCCATCCGTGGAGAGCCGGTCGTTCAGCGGTTGGATCTGGCCCTGTTCCAACAGGTACGGGCCGGCGTCGCCGCGGAGCATCGCCACGTCGAGTGGCGTGCCGCTGGCGGTGATACCGATGACCGTGTCGCGCAGCCGCTCCGGTGCGACGATCTCCGTCTCGACGGTGACGTTCGGCGGTCGCTGGCCGAACTCGGCGACCATCGACTCAATCGGCGTTGCCTGTGCGCCCTCCCAGCCGTGCAGGAACCGGACGATGCTGCGCTGGGTCGCCGGCCGGCGGCCACGGCTGCCGTCTGACGCGGCGGACGTGGTGACGGGGGCCGTCGGTGTGCTCGTCGATCTGGCCGAGCGACCGGCCGCTGTGGACCGTGGCGGGACGGTCGGTTCGGGAGTGGCATCGGCCCCCTGGACGGGCACGGCGCGCTCCCGACGCTCGGCGCGCGTCACGCGGCCGCCACCAGTCGGTGGCAGCGACGTGGCCGGGGCGCATGCTGCCAGGACGACGCTCACCAGGGTCACCGCCGACCCGAGGAGCCGCCGGCGCGACAGCCGAGCAGCCGTCGTTCCGCGTTCAGCAGTTGGCATCAGGTGCATGTCGGCGGACGTGCATGCTTCGGGCCTCCCCAGAATCATGCCCTGGCGGGCACGCTGGAACGACGCACCACCACCACGCGTTTCATCAACAGGTGCTGATGACAGAACGTTGGACGGTCCGCTCCGGTCGCGTTTACCATCCTGGAACGAGCGACCGCCTGATGCCGAACGGGCGGTCCTGGGGGACTGTAATGGTCGGCCCGAGAGATCAGCGACCGGTGACGTCCAGACTGCCGTGGCGGGCCGTTGTCAGCGCGCTGCTGGCGGGAGTGCTGACGGTCGCACTTGTGCCCGTGCTGGTGTGGGCGCAGGCGGACCAGATTCCGACAGGCTCGACCGTCCGCGTGGCGAACACCGACGGCGACCGCTTGAACCTGCGTGCTGGTCCGTCCACCACCGACCCGATTGCGCGGGCCCTCGAACCCGGCACGACCCTGACGGTCACCGGGAGCGCACGAACGGTCGGCGGGACGCGCTGGTTGCCGGTCCGGACGGCCGATGGACAGTCCGGCTGGGTCTCGCAGCAGTACGTCCAGGTGGTGAGCACGCCGACTCCGACGCCAACCCGTCCGCCGGATGCCACGCCGACGCCACCGCCGACAGATCCCAGCGCAGCGCCATCCAGCGACGGCCAGATGCCCCTGGGCCGGCCGCTGACCGTCGAGGCCAAGGTGAAGTTCCCGGAGATCCAGGGCCGCGAGCAGGAGGTCACCATCTGGGTGCTCCGGGACGACCAGCCAGTCGTCGGCGCGGCGGTGACCATCGAAACCTGGGACGGCGACGATGCGACCTTTGACGAGCACTTCCGAGACGTCGAGCCGACCGACGACGAAGGACGAACGCAGAGTATCTTCGACGTGCGCCACGACAAAGGCACTGTCGAGCTACGGATCAAGGCCGTCGCGCCAGATGGCGGCGAGGGGCAGACCACGGTGACCTACTTCCGGCGGTGAGCGCCGATCTCAGGTTCATGAATGCTGCGTTCGCGGCTTCTCGAGGTCGTCTCAAGAACCATCGCCGCGAGTGTGGCGCTCCGGCGTTGAAGCGCCAGCGGCGCTGACTGCACACGTCGGATCAGACTGTCTGCCGAATCTCCGACGCTTCGTGTGACCGGCGCGGTCTGCGCATGCCATGATGTTGGCAGAACCTGACCGAGACTACTCGGTGACTGGGAGATCGGTACGATGACGGTACATTCCCCTGAGCCAGCGCCCTCGGACGAGTCGCGCCCTGCGACAGCCGAGACGGCCATCGCGCCGATCACGGCGTGTCGGCGCTGTGGGGCGGATCTCTCGGCCTCATCGACCTGGGCGCGGCTGCGGGTCTGCTCGCAGTGTCGCTACCACGGCCAGCTCTCGGCCAGACGCCGACTCGACATCCTCCTGGACGAGGGCACCTTCCGAGAGGTCCACCAGTCGCTCTCGTCGGTCGATCCGCTGGTATTCAGCGACCGCGTCCCCTACAGCGCCCGGCTGGAGGAAGCTCGACAGAAGACCAGCCTGGATGATGCCGTCATCATCGGCACGGGCCGCGTCAACGGGCGCGAGTGCGTGCTGGCCGTCCTCGACTTCGAGTTCATGGGCGGCAGCATGGGGACGGTCGTCGGCGAGAAGGTCGCGCTGGCCGTTGAGCTGGCGATTGACCGCCGGCTGCCGTTCATCAGCGTGGCCGCCAGCGGCGGCGCGCGCATGCAGGAGGGCATGCTCTCGCTGGTGCAGATGGCCAAGACGGCGGCAGCCACCACGCGGCTCTCGCAGGCTGGCCTGCCGTTTATCTCGGTGCTGACCGATCCGACCACCGGCGGCGTCTACGCCAGCTTCGCCTCGCGCGGCGACGTCATCCTGGCCGAGCCGGGCGCACTTATCGGGTTCGCCGGGCCGCGCGTCATCGAACAGTTGACCGGCCGAGCCAAGCCAAAAGATGCCCAGACTGCCGAGTACCTGCTGGCGAACGGGCAGATCGACGGCGTCGTCGACCGCGCCAGGCTCCGAAACGTGCTGGCGACCATCCTGCAGCTCTGGCACACCTCGCGACAGGCGACCCCCCGCACGGACGGCGAGCTGTACCGTCCTGAAACCCGCGTCCCGGCCTCGGCCTGGGAGGCCGTCGAGCTGGCTCGCCATCCCGACCGCCCGACGAGCCGCGACTACATCCGTGTGATGCTGCCGCACTTCGTGGAGCTGCACGGCGACCGGCGCAGCCAGGACGACCCGGCCGTGATCTGCGGGATCGGCGACCTCGGCGGCGTGACGGTCATGCTGATCGCACAGGAGCGAGGGCGCGGCGAAGAGGAGCGGCAGAAGCGTCACGGCGGTCGCATGGGAGCCGAGGGGTATCAGAAGGCGGCGCGGGCGCTGCGCCTCGCCGGCGCCTGGGGCCTTCCCGTCCTGACGCTGATCGACACGCCCGGCGCCGCGCTCGACTTCGACTCGGAGGCGCGGGGCCTTGCGCCGTCCATCGCCCAGTGCCTCGCGACGATGTCGATTGTGCCGACGCCGATTGTGGCCGTCGTGATCGGCGAGGGTGGCAGCGGCGGTGCGTTGGCGCTCGGCGTGGCAGATCGCATCCTGATGCAGGAGAACTCGATCTACTCGGTGATCGCGCCGGAGGGGGCAGCGGCGATCCTCTACCACGACGCCCACCGCGCCCGGGACCTGGCCGACGCGCTCAAGCTCACCGCCGCCGACTGCAAGATGCTCGGGGTCGTGGATACCCTGGTGCCCGAGCCGGAGGGCGGCGCCCACCTCGACGCCGACTACGCCGCGCTGCTGGTCCGCAACTTTGTCCTCGACGCGCTGGTGGACCTGCACAAGACGCGCCCACAACGGCTGGTCGAGGAGCGGTATCGGAAGTTTCGGCGGATGGGCCAGCAGCCGTCAGGGTCGCGGCGCGAGGCGTTTGCCCGCGACATGGATCAACTGCAGAAGCGGGTGGGTTCGGCGCTCGGGCAGGTGCTCGACCTGATCACCTCGCGCGACGAGGGCAGCCGTGAGACGTCGGAGGCCGCCGAGGAGGAGGAGCAGCCGTAGCGCGGGGGCCAGGCCGGTGAGCGTAACGCGGGGCCTGTCCCCGGCTCGCAGCCATCGGAGGCGGGCCGCGGACAGGCCCCGCGCCGCGGCTGCGCTCAGCGACTCATCGCCGTGGCCGACGCGCGCAGCGCCTCGACCATGCTCGTGACCTCGCCTTCGGACATGACGGTTGAGAGGCACCCGAGACCCGTGGGCGAGGTCAGAATGCCCTGGCCCATCAGGCGCAGATGCAGCTCACGGCGCTGCGCCTGAGTCGTCGGATCGGGGACGGTCGAGCGGTACTCGCCGCCGGCCGCCTTCGGCATCAGGCGGAACAGCGATCCCTGCCCCGTCACCTTGAACGGCACGCCGGACTCGTCCAGCACGAAGTTGGCGCGCTGTCGAAGGTCGTCGCCCATCGACTCGAGGCGGGCGACGGCCCCCTCAGACCACAGCTTCATGGCGACGATGCCGGCCGCCATCGTGACGGCGTTGGCGTTGAACGTGCCGCCATGCGGCACGCGCGGCTTGCCGGCGCTCGGGTCGAAGACGCTCATCACCTCGGCGCTGCCGCCGACCGCGCCCACCGGCAGGCCGCCGCCGATGATCTTGCCCAGGGTGATCAGGTCGGGTTTGATGCCGAAGCGGGCGCTGGCGCCCTGGTAGCCGATCCGGAACGAGATGATCTCGTCGCAGATCAGCAGGATGCCGTGCCTCGCGGTCAGCTCGCGCAGGAACGCCAGGAAGCCCGGCTCGGGATCGGGGAACCCGACGTTGTTGGGCAACGGATCGACGATGACTGCCGCGAGGCTGGCCGCCTCCCGCTCGACGATCCGCTCCACGGCTGCGCGGTTGTTGTAGGGCAGGATCACCGTGCTCTCGAGCGTGCCCGGTGCCAGCCCCGCCGTCTCGGCCAACCCGACCGGATCCTCAGCCTCGCCGGCCGCTGCCAGCGACGGGTTCACGCTCACCTCGGCTGGGTCATAGGTGCCGTGATAGAAGCCCTCGAACTTGGCGATCTTCGGGCGGCCGGTGTAGCCGCGCGCCGCCTTGATCGCCATCATCACGCCTTCGGTGCCGGAGTTTGTGAAGCGGATCCGCTCGATGGCCGGCGCCCGGCCGGTGATGATCTCCGCCAGCTCGACCTCGAACTCGGTGGGGCCGGCGAACGCGCTGCCCCGTGCGAGCTGCGCCTGGGCCGCCGCCAGCACGTCGGGGTGCGCGTGCCCGTGCAGCAGCGACGTGTAGTTGTTCAGGAAGTCGAGGCGGGTCTGGCCGTCGGCGTCGGTGACGGTGAAGCCATTGCCTGAGGACAGATACAGCGGGTGCGGGGCGTTGAAGACGGTCGTGCGGGTGTTGCCGCCTGGCAAGACCTGGCAGGCACGCTCATACAGGGCAGCGGACCGCGAGCCAGGTTCGAGGAATCGGTTGCCGTAGGTGTCGGTCGGAGCGGTGGAGACGGCCATGACACACCTCGCGGGGGTTGTCGGCAGTCTACACGGGTGCGCCGCCCGGGAACGAGGACGCCCCCTCCGCTGCCGGAGGGGGCGTCTGACGTACGCGAGCGAACAGGCCTGCGAGCGCCTAGCGCGTGCGCAGCTCCTGCCGCACCGTGCTGGCGCGAACGCCGTCGCTGGCCTTCGCGTCAGCCCTGATGTCCACGGAGGACTTCTTCGACGGCTTCACTGTCCAGGTGCGGGCGCAGTCCTTTTTGTTGTCGCAGTCGAACCGGTGCTGGTCGAGCTCCGGGTCGTCGCTGCCATCGCCCTGCCATTCGATCCAGTCGAGGCCCCGGTCGCTGCTGGCGATCACGGTGATCTCGATGGTGTCGCCCAGGTTGATGCTGTCGTCGCTGATCTGGAGCTTCACGGTCGGTGCGGCGGCGACGGCCGTCGGCGTCACGGTCGGCGTGCCAGGGCCGGGGGTCGGGGTGGGCGACGACGGCGTCGGGGTGGGCGTGGGACCGTCGCGGACGCGAAGCTCGGTGGTGACCCAGTCGGAGCGGACGCCGTTCTTGTCCCGAGCGCGTGCCCGCAGCTCGTGCTTGCCCGCCTTGATCGGCGTGACCTCCCAGACCGAGGCGCACTCGGTCCGCTGGTCGCAGCCATCGTAGCGGTGGTTGTCGTCGAGGGTGGCATCGCCGGTGCCGTCGCCCTGCCACTCGATCCACTCGAGGCCGTTCGAGTTGCGCGCGATCACGGTGATCCGGACCTTCTGGCCCGGGTCGATCAGATCGTCGTCAAGCTGGAACTCGATGGTCGTGCTGGCAGCCGCCGTTGGCGTCGGCGTCGCGGTGCCGGCCGGCGCTGGCGTGTTCGTCGGCTGCGATGGCTGACCGCCACCAGACGGCTGGCCCGTGCCAGGCTGGACCGCGCCGGTGCCCGGCTCGAACGCGCCGGTCAGGTCCGTGTTCTGAAGGTCGCCCGGCCGGTTGATCCAGCCAGCGTTCGCCGAGTTGTACTGGTTGAAGTAGCGGCTGCTCTTCATGTCGTCGGCGAGGTCGGGCGGCAGGCTCTTGTTCGTGATGACCGACTTGAAGTACTCGCCAACCAGGATGCCCTGGGTGCAGCCACAACTCGCATCGAAGTGCATGATGCCGCGCTGGAACCGCTGGTAAATGAAGCCACCGTTAGCCGGATCGGGGGCTGGATTTGAGGTCGGCAGGCCCCAGATCTCCAGGTTGAGGAGCGTCAGCAGCTCAGGGTTCGGTGTTGCGCCGCCGAACGCGATGTCGGCCGGCACGGTGTTGTTGAAGGTGTCGAAGTAGCGGGTCTGCTGACCGGCGAACGTGTTCGGGGAGACCTTGCGGATGAACTCCACGACGTCACGCGCATAGGTCGGCGACGATGTCTGCGGAGCCTGCGCGGCGATGCCCGCGTCTGGCCCCGGGAACGTCGACTGGTTCACCCGCATCATTGGCATGACGTTCGGGTCGAGCAGGTTCAGGCGGTTGACGCTGTTTCCCTGAAGCTGCAGCACGACGCGCTGGAAGAATTGAACCTCGAAGCCTTCCAGCGTGAACGAGCGCGACACCGGGAACCCGAGGATCCGCGTGCCGCCACGCACGCGGAAGTACTCCGCGAAGGCCGGGTTCGTGATGCAGAACCCGGTTTCCTGGAAGCAGTTCGCCTGCGCTTCGGTCTCGCGACCAGGCGGTGCGACGGCTGAGACCAGCCCAACGATGACAAACGCGATGAGGACGGCGAGGCGCTTCATAGCGATGCTGTCGACCTCCGTGCTCTGCGGGTTGCTGTCGCCGAAGCGCGCCTGATGTGCCCCATCCACGCGGCCGGGCTTGCTCCCGCACTCGTAGAAACTGTCGAGCTGCGCGCCGGTTCTGTCAGGCCAGCGCGCTGAACGGCGAGCCGATGATATCCGGTCGGTGGCGTTCTGTGAAGCACCGATCTGGCCCTGATACCCAACGTTTCGTCAACGAAGCGCATTCGGTGACGAGTGGGCATTCCAGGTTGTTTGACAGAATGTGAGCGAGAGGCATGCCGGCTGCACGGCAGGCCGGATCGGCAACCAGCCGACCGCCCGATCTCAGGCAGAACCTGCACCCGAATGCAGGCTCGTCGTCAGCGGGTCGGCGTCCCGGCCACGGCGGCCGTTGGCGTCGTCGCGGCTGCCGACACCACCGTCGCCGTGGGCGTCAAAACGGACGTGTCGTCGGTCAGCGTTGGGGTGGGTGTTGCGATGGTCGCCGGCGCGGTCGGCGCCGGCGTCTGCGTGGCTGGAACTGGCGTCTCGGTGGCCGGAGGCGTGTCGGTGGGCACGGCGGTCGGCGTCTGAGTAGCCGGCGCGGTGGGCGTGATGGTCGGCGTGTTCGCCGGGCGGACACGCAGGTTGACGCCAGTCCAGGCACTCCGATTCTCGTCCACGTCGCGGGCGCGGGCGCGCAGAGTGTAGCGGCCGGCCGTGGTGGGTGAGACGCTCACGACCTGGGCGCACTCGGTGCGGCTGTCGCAACTGAGCCGCTGGCGTGCCAGTTGCGGATCGACGGATGGGCTGAACTCGTCGTCGGTCACGTTTTCGCCGTCGACGCCCTCCCACTCGATCCAGTCGATCGGGCGAGTGTGGCGGGCGATCAGCGTGATGCGAATCGTCTGGCCGGAGTCGATAAGCGGATCGTCAAGCTGGATGGTGACGGTCGGGGCGGCCGGCGAGACCGTCACGGTGGGCGTCGGGGTCGATGGGGCAGGCGGCGGGGTCACATTGCCGGTGCCCGGCTCGAACGCGGCGGTCAGGTTGGAGTTCTGGAGCTCGGATGGCCGCCCCACCCACCCGGGAGCGTCCGGGCTGTACTGGCCGCTGAAGCGGCTGGTACGCATGTCTTCTGCCAGGTCGGGCGGCAGGCTCCGGCCCGTGATGACGGCCTTGAGATACTCGCCGACGAGGATGCCCTCGGTGACGGGGACTTCGGCGCGGAAGTGCATGATGCCACGCTGGAACCGCTGGTAGACGAAGCCGCCATTGCCGGGGTCCGGCGCCGGGTTCGAGGTCGGCAGGCCCCAGATCTCCAGGTTCAGGAGCGTCACGAGGTCCGGGTTCGGGGTCTGCCCGGGAAAGGCGATGGCGACCGGCACGGTCGTGTTGAACAGGTTGAAGAACCCGACCGGCTGACCGCCGAAGGTGTCCGGCGCGACCCGCCGCACGAATTCGACGACCTGCCGCGCGTAGTCGCTCGATCCAACCTGCGGCGCTTGCGATGCAAGGGCCGGGTCTGGCGCCGGAAAGACGGACTGATTGGCCCGGGTCATCGGCATGATATTCGGGTCAAGGATGTTGAGCCGTTGTACCTGTCCATTCTGCATCTGCAGCACGACTCGCTGGAAGAACTGTACTTCGAAACCTTCCAGCATCAGGGACCGTGAGATCGGGTAGCCCATGATGCGGACGCCGCCGCGAACGCGGAAGTACTCCATGAATGCCGGGTTGGTCACGCAGAACCCGGTCTCGGGAAAGCAGCTCTCTTGTGCCTTTGTCACATGCGATGGTGGCGCAAGGGTTGCGAACAGGCTGAGCAGCAGGGCGCTCACGAGAATGGTCAGGCGTTTCATCGCAGGTACTCCACAGGTCACGCGTCAGCACACGTACGGACCATCCCGGCACGGCGGCCGGGATTGCGCACGGTGTCTTATCGCTAGGAACTGTCGAGTAGCGTTGTGGTTCTGTCATTCCGGGTGTGTGCTGGGCCGGGCATGCGTCGGGCCGAGCACGTGCCGGGCCGGGCGCCGGGGCTGGACACGCCAGGAGTCCCGCCGGCAAGGCCGGCGGGACTCCTGGCTCAGCTCGGGCGGCCTGGGTGGCCGCCCGTCTACGTTACGGGGTCGTGGTCGCTGTCGCGGCCGGCGCCGATGCGGAGGTCGGGACGGCCGTCGCCGCGCTGGTTGGGGTCGAGGTCGGCGCGCTGGTCGGGGCCGAGGTCGCAGCCGTCGTCGGCGTAACCGACGGGCCGGTCGTCGGGGTCGAGGTCGCGCCGATGTCGCGGACGCGGAACGGGATCGTCACCCACTCCGAGCGGACATCGTCCGTGCCCTCGGCACGCGCCCGCAGCGTGTAGCGGCCGGGCCGAGTCGGGCTGACGCTCCAGACGTTGGCGCACTCGGTACGGTCGTCGCAGTCGAAGCGCTGGCGCGCCAGGGCTGGATCGTCCGAGGCGTCGTTGTCGTTCTCGTTGTTGTTCTCGCTCTCGATGCCGTCGAACTCCAGCCAGTCGATCGCCGTGGCGTACCGCGCGATGACGGTGATCGAGATGCTCTGGCCTGGATCGATCAGGTCGTCGTCCACCTGGATGGTGACCGTCGGGCCTGCTGCTGCGGCAGTCGCCGTTGGCGTGACGGTGCCGGCGGCCGGCGGCTGTGTCGGCTGGGCCGGCGGCGGGGTGACGTTGCCCGAGCCCGGCTCGAACGCGTTGGTCATGTCGGTGCCCTGCAGCTCACCCGGGCGAGCGGTCCAGCCCGGCGCGCCGGGGCTGTACTGAGCGTTGAAGCGGCTGCCGGCCATGTCGGCGGCGAGATCGGGGGGCAGGCTCCTGCCGGTGATCACGCTTTTCAGATACTCTCCGACGAGGATGCCCTCGGTCGCGCCACTCTGGGCCTGGTAGTGCATGATGCCGCGCTGGAACCGCTGGTAGATGAAGCCGCCGTTGCCCGGGTCCGGCGCCGGGTTCGAGGTCGGCAGGCCCCAGATCTCCAGGTTCAGGAGCGTCACGAGGTCAGGGTTCGGGGTCTGTCCGGCGAACGCGATGTCGACGGGGACCGTCGTGTTGAACAGGTTGAAGAAGCCGACCGGCTGCCCATTGAACGTGTCCGGAGCGACCCGGCGGACAAACTCGACGACCTGTCGGGCGTAATCACTGGAACCGACCTGCGGCGCCTGGGATGCAATCGCCGGATCCGGCCCTGGGAAGACGGACTGGTTCGCCCGCGTCATCGGCATGACGTTGGGGTCCAGGATGTTGAGTCGCTGCACCTGGCCGCCCTGCAGCTGCAGGATCACCCGCTGGAAGAACTGCACCTCGAAGCCTTCCAGGGTGAAGGAGCGCGAGATTGGGTACCCCATGATTCTCACGCCGCCACGGAGGCGGAAATACTCGGCGAACTGCTGATTGGTGATGCAGAATCCGGTCTCGGGGAAGCATCCTGCCTGCGCCTGAGTTGGCGTACTGGGCGGCGCCAGGGCGGCGAACAACGAGACCACGACAAATGCCGTCAGAACCGCGAGTCGTTTCATAGCACTCCTCACTCTACGCTGAGTCGCACGCCAGTCCCAGGCGGCGGGCGACCACTGGCGTGCCTGTGCAAGTGCCGTGCCCAGCACCACGATTCGTGGCGAAAGTGGCGTGTGCGTGGGTGAGATCGGTCATACTGTGGCCGTCATGCAAGACATCCAGCCGCACCCGTCCCCGCCGCGTGACGACGCCGACGCTGGCATCAGCATGGCGTCCGTCCTGGTGATGCTCGCCGTGCTCGGAGTGTTCGTCGTCGGGATCTACTGGGGCCTGCCGGCCATCTACGGCAGCTCGGTGATCGAAGTCACCATCCGCAACTAAACCGGCCGCGCCGGGCCGCCGCAGCGTCAGGTCGTCCGCGGCTCGTGCTGCCCGCCGACCAGCCGGTGAACCATGTCCACTAGCTGCAGGATGTCGAACGGCTTCGGGAGGATGTCGCTGCCGTGCGCCTGCAGCCGAGGCTGGGCCGCTCGAAGCTCGCCCACCGCGCCAGAGCAGACGATCAGCGGCAGATGGCGCGAGCGCTCGTCCGACATCAGGACGTCGATCAGCTCCCAGTCGCTGACGCCTGCCATCCTGAGATCCACGATAGCCAGCACCGGGTTGGCCGCTTCGATGGTGGTGAAGGCGTTCTCCGCCCGCGTGCACCGCACGATCTCGAAGCCCTCATCTGAGAGCAGCACGTCGATCAGCTCGAGCACCTCGGGCGTATCTTCGATCACCACAATGGTCGGTGTCTGCGTCATCGGTCACTGCGCCATGCAGGTGTGAGGGTCGCCGGACCGCCAGCTAGAGGCCACAGCGGAGGCCACACGCATACCTGACCGGGGTTCGCCAGCCGCACGGTCACTCATCGTCGATGCCCGGCCGGATGATCAGCGCGTTGGTCACGGCCCGCACGCCGGCGACGCCCCGCGCCGCGACCTCGACGGCCTCGCGCTCGGCTTCGCTCTCGACCTCGCCGCTAAGCGTGACGCAGCCGTCCAGACAGCTCGGCCGGATGTGGCTCACCTCGACCCACGGCTCACTTCGGAGCACGGTCAGCAAGCGGCTGACGATCTCCTGGTCCGAGTGCGGCCCGCCCGCATGATTCTCCGTCGCCAGCTCGCGCTCGTAGGCTGCCCGCAGTACGTCGCCCCGGCTCACGATGCCGACGAGCCGGCCGTCCTCGACCACCGGCACCCGCTTGATCTGCCGCTCGGCCATCAGGTGGGCGATCTCTTCGACCGGCGTGCCCGGCAGGATCGTGACGACAGGCTCCGACATCACGTCTTCGGCCACCAGCCCGTGCGCCTTGCGGAACTCGACGGCCTGCTTCTCGTGGTCTTCGAAAAGCTGCTGCGCGAGAAACGCCATGCCGCCGCGTTGACGGTACGCGCGCTCGCGCAGGATCAGGTCGCCTTCGCTGATGATCCCGACGACGCGCCCATCGTCAACGACCGGAACGCCGCTGATCCGCTGCTCGATGAGCAGCCGGATGACATCGCGCACGGGCGTCAACCGGGCCACGGTGAACAGCGTGGTGCTCATGATTCGGCGTGCGCGCATGTCGGACGACCCTCAAGATGGCGACGGGCCAGTTCACGGCGCGATTGTACCAGTCCACGAGATGCCCGGTCTCAGGACCGCGGCGACTACAATCTCCAGCACGTATGAGCGTACCAGGAGAGCAGCAGGGAGCGCCCGGCAGTACGCCGTCCCGCCGCGCCCGGCGCGCAGACCGCACCTATGTTCCGCCCCCCTCGGATGCGAGGGGACGAAGCATCCCGGCGTGCCTCGCGAGCGGCCAGCGGCTGATCGTGGCGGAAGGGCTGGCCCTGTTGCTTGGGATCGGGCTCCTGGTGTTCGTGGATGGCGCTTTCTGGGACGGTGCTGGCGGTCGTATCGACTTCGCCGCGCTCAGACGCAGTTTGCAGCTCGCCGGCCTGGGCGACGCCGTGCTGGCGCTGCCGGCCCACGATGGTGACGAGACAGCCGTGCTCCGAAGCATGTCGCGGGAGGAGCGCGCCCCGTCCACGCTCCCAATGTTTGATGAGAGTCCTGTGACGCCCGTTGATGGGCCGAAGCTTCAGGCGATTGTCGGGTCGATTGACGGCCCTGCGCGCGACGAACCGTCAGCAGACGGCGTGATCTGCTGCGCCGTCAGCCGACGCGACGCTGAGGCCGCCCGCGATCTCCTGGCCTTGGAGGTGGACACCGACGCCTCCGCGATGGGATCGGCTGGTTTCGCTGCGCTGCTGCGCTACCTGCAGGAGGATCGCAGACGTCCGATTCGCGCACGTTGGCTGCCGCCCGATCCTCTGGTCGTCGTCCTTGTGCGGCCAGACTGACGCGGTCCCGCCCCTTGAGCGCGACCGTCGAATCCTGGTATCCAACGCAACAGAAGTTGGCCGTGGCGCTCCGCCATGGCTCCGTTGATGGAGGCCCAGCGTGGAGGAGTCGTCGCCGCGTGTGACGTATAGCCCCGAGGACGGTCAGGTGATCGTCCAGACCGGCGGGCCGACCATCACGGTCGATGAGCTGCGTGAAGAGCTGCAGTTCGAGCGGATGTCGCCAGAGGGTGACACGCTCCTGGCGCTCTGGCTTTCCGGCGGGCAGGCGGATGTCCTCTCGAAGATGGTCCGGTACGTCATCGAGAAGGTCCAGATCCGGCCGGAGTCCCGCGAACAGCTCGAAGGGTTGCTGCCGCAGATCGAGGCGCTGGTCGCACGCCATCAGGGTGAGTGAGTACGCCGCGCCGGGTGCAAGCGTTTGCAACTGGCGCGCCCCCCTGTTAGCCTGACCCCGACCGTACGATGATGGCGGCGGCCGCTCCCTCAGCGCGCAGCGGCACGCGGGAGGCTCGCACATGTACTTCGACTGGCGGCTCTTCGCACTGACGCGCGGCCTGCGCTGGCGCATCGTCGTCGCGGCGCTGATCGGGCTGGCCGGCATGCCGCTCAACCTCGGCCGCCTGGCCCTCTCCGGCCTTGCGCTGGCCGCCATCATCCGTGGCGAGCCGATGAACCAGATCCTGCCGACCGTTGCGCTCATCGCGCTGCTGGTCGTCGGGCGCGGGCTGGTGCAGCTCTGGAAAGAAGATGTGGCGAACCGAACCGGGGCCGCGATGAAGGTCCGCCTGCGAACGAACCTCTACGAGCACGTCCTCGCGCTCGGACCCGGTCGGATAGACCAGCAACGCTCCGGGGGCGTCGCGCTCAGCCTCGTGGACGGCGTCGAAGCGCTGGAGACGTTCTTCGGCCAGTACCTGCCGCAGCTGCTGGTGGCGGCCCTGACCCCGCTGATCGTCTTCCTGTTCATGCTGTGGCTCGATCTCCCCACCGCCCTGATCTTCCTGGCGTTCGCCGTCTTCACCCTGGTCGTCCCGTCGCTGTTCCACCGCCTGAACGCTGCCAGCGCGCTGAGCCGGCGGGATGCGTACGCTGCGCTCGGCAACGACTTCGTCGATGGCGTCCAGGGCCTGCCGACCCTCAAGGCGTTCGGGCAGAGCCGCGCCCACGGCGACCTGCTGGCCGACCGCGCTCGCCACCTCTACCGCAGCACCATGTTCGTGCTGGCGGCGAACATCGTCACCAGCGGCGTGACGGTCCTCGGGATCTCGGCGGGCGCGGCGGCGGCCCTGGCCTGGGGGGCGATCCGCGTCCAACAGGGCACGCTGGAGCTGTCCGTGCTGCTGGTCGTGCTGATGCTCGGCGTCGAGGTGTTTCGGCCGCTGCGCGAGCTGGTGGCGCTCTACCATCGGGGGATGGTGGCGATGTCGGCCAGCACGGCCATCTTCGAAGTGTTCGACGCGCGCCCGGACATCGTCGATCCGCCAGCCGGGCCGGGTGTCGGCCACGCCGATCTCACGCCGACCGTCGCCTTCGAGGGCGTGCGGTTCCGCTACCCGACGCGGCGCGGCGAGGCGCTTGCCGATCTCTCCTTTCGGCTGGCAGCCGGCAAGACGCTGGGGATCGTCGGTCCGAGCGGGGCCGGGAAGTCCACGCTGGTCTGGCTGCTGCTGCGCTTCTACGATCCGGAGTCTGGTCGTATCACCATCGGCGGGCGCGACATCCGCGAGATGCCGCTGGCCGACCTTCGGCGGATGGTCGCCGTGGTTACCCAGGACACCTACCTCTTTTACGGGACGGTCGCCGACAACCTCAAGATCGCCCGGCCGGACGCCTCGCCGGCCGAGCTCGAGGCCGCTGCGCGCGCCGCCAACGCTCACGACTTCATCCTGGCCCTGCCACAGGGCTACGACACGGTGGTCGGCGAGCGGGGCGCGCGGCTGTCCGGCGGTCAGCGGCAGCGTCTCGCCATCGCCCGGGCGCTGCTGAAAGATGCGCCGATCCTGGTGCTGGATGAGGCTCTCTCCAGCGTCGACGCCGAGAACGAGGCGGTCATCCAGCAGGCGCTCGACCGGCTTCAGCAGGGCCGGACCACGCTGGTCATCGCGCACCGGCTGTCGAGCGTGGTCAACGCCGACGAGATCGTGGTGCTGCGCGAGGGGCAGGTGGTCGAGACGGGCCGCCACCCAGGCCTGCTGGCAGCCGGCGGCGTCTACGCCAGCCTGATGGCCGCTCAACGGGCCGAGACGACCGCCGATGTGGTCGTGGGCGACGACATGCTGGACCGTGCGACCGGCGACCGGCCGGGCGCGTCTGGCGCCGTCCCGCGAGACACGGAGGGCCCAGACCAGCCCACGCGGCCAGCCTCGGCCTCCCCCTCCCGGCCGATCCCGCTGCTCGGCCTCTGGGCGCGGCTGCTGGCATTGGTGAAGCCCTGGACCGGCACCCAGGTCACCGTCTTCCTGCTCGGGCTGGCCCACGCCGGCGCGGTGGTCGGTCTGACGGTCGTCAGCGCGCTGCTGGTGCGGGTGGCAGCGGCTGGCGGCGACCTCGCGCCCTGGCTCTGGTCGCTCGGCCTGCTGGTGGCGCTGACCGGCTTCCTGGCCTGGGCCGAGTCGTGGCTGGCGCACGATCTGGCCTACCGGCTCCTGGCCGAGATGCGCATCGACATGTACCGGGCGCTCGACCCCCTGGCCCCGGGCTACGTGCTGCGTCGCCGGACCGGCGACCTGGTCAGCGCCGTCACCTCGGACGTGGAGACGGTCGAGTACTTCTTCGCCCACACCATCGCGCCGGCGTTCGTGGCGGTGTTGGTGCCGGCCGGCGTGTTGATCGCGCTCGGCGTGATGGGGTGGCCGCTGCCCCTGACGCTGCTGCCGTTCCTGGTGGCGGTCGGCCTCAGTCCGGTCATCGGTCAGCGGGCGTCGCTCAGCGCGGCCACCGAGGCCCGCGAGCGGCTGGGCGACGTGAACGCCCACATCGTGGACAGCGTCCAGGGGCTCAGAACCGTGGCGGCCTTCGGGTACGGCCCCGGTCGGCTGGCCGAGATCACGGCGAAGGGGCAACAGCTCAGCGCGGCCCAGCTGCACTTCCTGCATCTTCAGGCGATCCAGAGCGGCATCATCGAGATCCTGACCGCCCTGGGCGGGCTGGCGGTCCTGGTGGTGGGCGGCTACTTCGCTCAGTCTGGGCAGCTCGCGCCCACGCTGGTGCCGTTGGCGACGCTGCTGGCGCTGTCGTCGTTCGGACCAGTCACGGACATCGCCAAGGTTGCCAAGCAGCTTGCCGAGACCCTGGCGGCGTCGCGGCGCGTCTTCGCCGTCCATGATGAGCCGGTTGCCGTGCACGATGGGTCCCTCCGCCAACTGCCCGAGGCCGTCCGGGCGGCCCCGTCGGTCACGTTCGAGAGCGTTACGTTCTCGTACGGTCCGGGCCTGCCGCCGGCCCTGTGCGACGTGTCGTTCTCGATCGAGGCCGGGCAGACGGTGGCGCTGGTCGGGCGTTCCGGCTCCGGCAAGACGACGGCCGCCCACCTGATCCTGCGCTTCTGGGACGCGACGGATGGGCGGATCACCGTTGGCGGCGTCAATGTGCGCGACCTGGAGCTGGACGCCTTACGGCAACAGGTTGGCCTGGTGGCACAGGATACGTACCTGTTCAACAACAGCCTGGGCCACAATCTGCGCTTGGCCCGCCCTGCCGCTCCTGATGCTGACCTGGATCGCGTCACGACCCTCGCCAACGCCGATGGGTTCATCGCGCAGTTGCCTGACGGCTACGAGACGCGCGTCGGGGAGCGCGGCGCGCACCTCTCGGGCGGGCAACGGCAGCGCATTGCCATCGCCCGCGCGCTGCTCAAGGACGCCCCGATCCTGGTGCTGGACGAGGCGACCTCCCACCTGGACGCTGCCAGCGAGCTTCAGGTGCGCGGCGCACTCGACCGCCTGATGCGTGGGCGGACGACGCTTGTCATCGCCCACCGGCTCTCGACCATCCGCAACGCCGACAAGATCGTCGTGCTCGATCGTGGGCGGGTGGTCGAGCAAGGGACCCACGACGAGCTGGTGGCCCGGGGCGGCGTCTACGCCCGGCTGGTGGCGACGCAGCTTGGAGGCATCGGCGTAAGTTTGGGCAACCGGAGCAACGCGACGGATTCAGATGTCGCAATCACGCAGAACGGCGTCCATCATGCGGCCGTCGCGGACGGCAGCGCAGCCTCCTGAGCGCTAGAATGTAGCCCGCTCGGACGGTGCGGCCCGCGGAACGGTCGGGGTGCCGTTGCAGAGACAATCGCGCTAGGACGCGCACCATGCAGATCGTTCGATTCCGCGCAGCAGACGGGGCCGTCACGCTCGGTGCGCTGCGAAATGAGCGGGTGGTCGCCCGCTTCAAGCCGCCCGTCGCCACGCTTCCCGAACTGCTTCGGCTGCCGCTGACCGAGTTTCGGGCCATCGTCGAGCGCACCGTCGCCCTCAGCTCGCCGCCTGAGCGCGATACGACGCTGCTGGCCCCGATCGACGGCCAGATGGAGGTCTGGGCGGCCGGCGTGACCTACAAGCGCTCCGAAGAGGCCCGCATGGAGGAGAGCGGCACGCCAGATGTGTACAGCAAGGTCTACAACGCCGAGCGGCCGGAGATCTTTCTGAAGTCCACGCCGCGCCGCGTGGTCGGGCCGGACGGCGTGGTGGTCGTCCGCGCCGACTCGACCTGGGATGTCCCCGAGCCGGAGCTGGCGGTCGTGGTCAACGCCCACGCCGAGATCGTCGGGTACACCATCGGCGACGACGTCAGCTCGCGCAGCATCGAGGGCGAGAACCCGCTCTATCTGCCGCAGGCCAAGATGTACCTGGGAGCCTGTGCCATCGGTCCGGGCATCACGCCGGCCTGGGAGGTTCCCGACCCGTACGACCTCGCCATCTGGATGGCCATCGAGCGTGATGGTGAGGTCGTCTGGGAGGGCGAGACGCGGACCAGCGGCCTGAAGCGCAAGCTTGAGGAGCTGGTCCACTACCTCTACCGTGAGGACGAGTTCCCGGACGGGGCGATCATCTCGACGGGGACGGCGCTCGTTCCGGACAGCCCGTTCACGCTGGAAGATGGTGACCTTGTGGATATCGCCATCGACCGGCTCGGGTCGCTGCGAACGACGGTGGCGCGGGGGAAGCAGGGCGCGGTGCTGTCCGGCTGACGCCGCGCGGCCGTCGCTCCCTCTCCCACGTGCGGGAGAGGGAGTGCGGGCGATTCCCTGCGCTACGTCCGCCTGACCGCCCGCGTCAGACCTCGATCTGCATCGGCAGCGGGTTCGGCCCGATCAGCGTCGCGCCGCCGTCAGGGCTGATGAACTCGCCGGTGACGTACTTCGCCGCGTCGGAGACCAGGAATACGACGGCGTTGGCGTGATCGTCGGTGTCGGCCATGCGGTGCAGCGGGATCCGGCCGAGCCGCATCTCCCGGAAGGCCGGGTCGGCCAGGTCTTTGCGGTTGATGTCCGTCTCGGTCAGGCCCGGCGCGACAGCGTTGACGCGGATCCCGTAGGGCGCAAGCTCAAACGCCATCTGCCGAGTTAGCGCCAGCGCGCCGGCCTTCGACACGACGTAATGTGCGAGATTCGGGGAGCAGATCGTCTGGTTGACCGACGTAATGTTGACAATCGCGCCGCGCGTGCCCGACGCCACCATCTGACGGGCGACGGCCTGACCCATCAGGAAGTTGCCGTCGAGGTTGGTGCCAAGGACGCGCCGCCACTCCTCCTCGGGCAGCTCGAGGAAGGGGATGCGGGTCATCACCCCGGCGTTGTTGACGAGGATCTCCACGCCGCCGAGTTCGGCCACGACGCGCTCGACAACGTCGCGGGAGGATGCGCCATCGCCGATGCTGGCCTGTATCGTGATGGCCCGCACACCGAAGTCACGAGCCGCTGCTGCCGTCGCGTCGGCGGAGGCGCCATCCTGCCGATAGACGACGGCCACGTCAGCGCCGTTGCGGGCCAGCCCCAGCACGATGGCCCGTCCGATGCCGCGTCCGCCGCCCGTGACGATGGCGCGGCGTCCGCGCAGATCAACCTGAAGTGACATCCCGTTCATGCCTCCCTACTGCGCGGACGCGCGGAGCTTCGGCAACAGGTCCGTGGCGATGCGCTCGGCCATCGGCAACTGCTCCGCGCCCGGCTGATCGATGATGAACTCGTTGACGCCGACCGCCTGGTACTGGCCGACCATGTCGGCGAAGGCGTCGAGCGACTGCCACGGATCGGCCGGCATCAACGAGGCCCAGCCGTACAGGCCGCGCCAGATCTCGGATGGGTCACGCCCGACAGCGGCGCACTGCTCGTCCAGCACCTGATTGCGCTGGCGCATCTCGTCCACGGTCCCGAACGAGTTCCAGGCGTCGCCGTACTGGGCCACGATCCGCATCATCTTCGGGCCGTGCGCGCCGAGCGTCAGCGGCGGCCGGGGTCGCTGGAGCGGCTGCGGCCGGAACGCCGCCTCCTGCAGCTGGTAGTGCGCGCCCTGGTAGGTGGTCACCTCGTTGCGGAGGAGGCTGTCCACGATCTCGACGGCCTCGCGGAACCGTGAGACCAGCTCCGGCGGCGAGGGGAACTCGATGCCGTACATGGTGTGCTCGGGCACGTACCAGCCGGCCCCAAGGCCCACATCGACGCGGCCACCCGAGATATGGTCGATGGTCGCGGCCATCTTGGCGACCAGCGCCGGGTGGCGGAACGTGTTGCAGCTGACCAGGACGCCGATCCGTGCCTTCCTGGTGACGGCTGCGAGGCCCGCGAGCAGCGTCCAGCCCTCGTGGTAGGGGCCGGTCGGCCGGCTGGGCTGGACATAGTGATCGCAGTCCCACAGGCTGTCAAAGCCGAGATCCTCGTAGAGCCGCCAGCGCTCGGCAGTCAGCTCCCAGGACATGTTCTGGTCCGTGCAGATGCCGAAACGCAGCCCCTTCGGCACGTCTCACCTCCGGCGTGTCAGGTCAGCCATGCCCCGCGTGCCGGCGCTGACGGCGACCTGTGGCCGGGACGGTAGCCTGCCCTGGCGGGCAAGGTCAACGCGGCGTCACGGTGGGCAGCCGGTCGGGTATCGTGCGGAGGCCGCCATCCACAATCTGAGACGCATCATCGCCGGCGCCAGAGCCGGCGCCAGAGCCACCACCATCACGACCAGCACCGTCAGCCGCCAGCCCAGACCGCCGCTATGGAGGACCCAGGTGACTCGCATCGTCGCCGTCCACGCCCACTACCTGCGCGCGCAACTGCCGGAGCCGTTCGGCTGGTCCGTCTACACCACGCCCATCCGTCAGGCATTGCTCGTGGAGGTCCAGACCGACGACGGCCTGGTCGGCTGGGGGGAGAGCGGCTCGGGCACGCTCTCGCGGGCGGGCGCGGTGTTCATCGAGGACGTGCTGGCGCCGCTGGCCGTGGGCGAAGACCCGTTCGACCTTGCCAGGATCGCGCAGAAGGTGGCGACGACCTTCGACCGGGCCGGTTGGACCGGCGACTTCGGCATGCAGGCCTGGAGCGGCCTTGAGGTGGCGCTCTGGGACGTGATGGGAAAGGCGACCGGCCGGCCGGTGAGCCAACTGCTGGGCGGGCGGGTCCGCGAGCGGATCATGGCCTACGCGACCGGCCTCTACTACGTGCCGACCGCGCCCGATCCGACGGCGGCGCGTCAGGACGAGGCGCGCGGATACGTCGCGGCCGGCTACCGAGCGATGAAGATGAAGGTCGGCGGCCTGACTCCGGCCGACGACCTTCGCGAGGTCGAGGGCATTCGCCGGGCCATCGGCGACGACGTGCTGCTGATGGCCGACGCCAACTGCGCCTACGACAGCCGCACCGCGATGCAGATCGGGGCGGGCCTCGAAGCAAGTGGCGTGGCCTGGTTCGAGGAGCCGGTCCAGCGGGGCGACCTCGCCGGGTACGATGAGGTCCGCCGAGCGCTGCGAATCCCGATCACCGGCGGCGAGCACCTGGGCAGCCTGGACAGCTTCCGTGAGTACGTCTCCCGGCGGACGGTCGATATCCTGCAGCCGGATGTGGCGAATTGCGGCGGACTTGGAGCCAGCCGGCGGATCGCCGGGCTGGCGCAGGCGTTTCATGTACGGGTCTTCCCGCACGTCTGGGGGACGCCCGTTGCCGTTGCGGCTGGGTTGCACTTCGCGGCGACGCTCCCGTCAACGCCCCCGACCATGACGGCCACGCCGCTGGCCCAGGAGCCGCTGTTCGAGTTCGACAGCACGCCCCACCCGATCCGCGACGCGATGATGACGGATGCGCTCCGTCCGCACGACGGCTGGCTCACCATCCCGAGCGGCCCCGGGCTGGGCGTCGAGGTTGACCGCGAGATCGTGGAACGGTTCAAGGCGCGCTGACCCGGCAGACGTGGGCGTCGTCGCTGACGTGAGGCCCGGTGGTCCGGTATCATCGGCGGCGCGGTGGGCCATCTCGTCAGACTCTCGGCCACCGTTGGTGTTGGTGTGAAGCTCTCAGTTCTGGTTCCGCTCTACAACGAGGATGCTACCTGCGTCGATCTGCTGCGCCGGGTCGATGCCGTCCCCGTTGAGAAGGAGATCATCGTCGTGGACGATGGCTCCAGGCGGAGCATGGCCGAGGAGATCCGCGCGGCGCTGCCGACTGTGCGCCAGTTTGCCCATCCACAGAACCGGGGCAAGGGCGCGGCGATCAGAACGGCGCTGGCCCAGGCGACCGGCGACGTGGTCATCATCCAGGATGCCGACTCCGAGTACTTCCCCGAGGACTATGTGGGTCTGATACGCGCGTATGAGCAGCAGGCCGGGGCCGTGGTCTACGGCGTGCGCGACCTCTCCGGGCGCGATCCGCTGATGCGCTGGGGCAACTGGTTTGTGACCTTCGTCACCAACGTGCTCTTCCGGAGCCGCCTGCACGACATGGAGACCTGCTACAAGCTGATCGACCGCCAGGTGATGCTGGCGCTCGATCTGCAGGGCAGCGGCTTCGAGATCGAGCCGGAGATCACGGCGAAGCTCTTGCGGCTCGGCGTGCCGATCGTCGAGACGCCCATCCGCTACGAAGCCAGGACCGACGGCAAGAAGCTGACGCCGATGGACGGCTTGCCAACGGTCCTGATGCTCTTCCGCTGCCTGCGCTGGCGCCCGGCTGTGCCAGTCCCATCTCGTCGGGCGGCTGCTGGCGGCCCGGTCATGTCGGAGCCGCGCCCGCGCGCCTGACGACCCCTGGCACCCTCGGCCCAACCTGGAACGCATCGTGCGTCTGCTGCGCGTGCCATGAACCGTGCTGCCGTTGATTCACGACCCCGGCCAGACCCGGCGGACCGCCAGGATGGAACGTCTGAGCGATCTCACCTCGCGTTCGACGGGCGCGGTCAGCGCCATCCGACGCCGGCAGCACCGTTCTCGGAGCTGATCGGCCGCTCGCGCTTCGTCGTGCTGCTCGCCGTCGCCAGCGTTCTGCTGATCTCGATGGCCCTGTTCGTCGTCGGCGCAGCGATGGCGGTGCGCGGCGTAGTCGAGGCGTTCCAGGCCGTCGTGACGGGCCAGCAAGCGTCGTCGGCGATCACCGTCGACCTGCTCGAAGTGGTCAGCGTGATGCTCAAAGCCGTCGTGTTCTACCTGATCGGGATCGGCTTCTACAGCCTGTTCATCGCGCCGCTCAATGTGGCGGCCGCACTCGGGATCACGACCTTCAACGACCTGGAGATCAAGGTCGTGAGCGTGATCGTCGTGATCCTGGGCATCACGTTCCTCGAACACTACATCCGCTGGGAGCAGGCCGTCGAGACGCTGCTGTTCGGGGTCAGTCTCGCGGTGGTGGTGGCCGCGCTCGTCTACTTTCAGCGGCACAGCCACCGCGAGGCCGTCGAGGCCGAGCACGAGCATGCGTCGATGCGGGTGCGCGCGCAACGCCGGCTCTTCCACCAGGATGAAGAGGAGCGGGAAGTCCAGCCCGATGAGGCCGTGGAGCACGAGCGCGTGGAGGAGCGCTAGTGGTCGGTCAGTCGTGAACGACCGGGTTGGACCTCTGGCGACGCTTCACCGTCATCCCGAGCGGAGTCAGCGTGCGAACGAAGTCGACGGATCTTCCTCACGCCAAGAAGGAGAAGATCCCTGCGCTCGTGCCTCGCCGCGGTCGGGATGACGAGCGGGTGTGCTCGTGCCTCGCGTAGCTTGCCCTGAGCGTGCCGAATGGGGTCGGGATGACGGGTACGTCGCCGCCTTCTGCGTGGTGGAGTCCTGGCGCGACGTGCCTCGCTGGTCACTCGTTGGTCGGCGCGAAGCCCCGGATGAAGTTCACGAGGTGCCAGCGGTCCTGCTCGGCCAGTTGCGCCTCGAAGGCCGGCATCGCGGTGCCGGGCACGCCGCGCGAGAGCCAGGTGAACAGCTCACCGTCGGTGTGGCCGGCCGCCATGTGGACCCGGAAGTCGGCCGGGCGCGGGCGCAACGAGGCCGCCAGCGGACCGTCGCCGCGCCCCGCGAGACCGTGACAGGAGGCGCACTGCTGCTCGTACAGCTCGCGGCCCCGCGCGATGGACGCCGTATCTGGCGGGAACGGGTTGCGGAGCGAGCGAACGTCCTGCGGCAGCGCGGGAGTTACCGCCGCGCGCGCATAGAGGACGCCGCCGATCATCACCACCGCGAAGCTCGCCGCGTAGAGCGTGGCGCGCTCCCGCTGCCGGACATCGCGCGTGCGCGAGATCCAGTAGGTCAGGGCGAGGCCGGTCGCCATCAGCGCAATCGACACCAGTTGGCGCGGCGGGAGATTGCCCGGGTTCGGCAGGCCCTCCAGCGAGGGCGGTTGTGCCGCCGCATCCGGGGTGACGACCGGCGCACGGAACGCCGTTCGCACGTCGTCGAGGCCGCGTCGGCGCACGATCACCTCGATCTGCCAGGTGCCGTCCACCGTCACGTTGGTGCTGACCGCGCCAAACGTGCCGTCGTCGCGCGGCGTCAGCGTCAGCAGGCTCGCGCCAAGGTCGTCGTCCAGGTTGGTGAACCGCAACTGGACGCGCTGAATCTCGTTTGGTGGGGCCACCGCGCCCGTCAGATCGGCCACGAACTCGTTCGGGCCGGGCCGGGCCGGTGTCATCGTCAGCCGCACGTTCACGTCGGTCGCCTGGGCCGTCAGCTCCAGGGGCCGCACCTTGCGAGCGTACTCCTCGCGCGCCGGCTGCACCGCCGTCAGCACGGCTGTGGCCAGCAGCACCACAATGGCCAGGGCCGCCTCGATGGTGACGGCGCGCCCGAGCCGACCGGCCATCTGCTCGGCCGGCGCGGACTGGCCCGCCCGACGGCCGCCGAGCAGGGCGGCGAGACGCGGACGCCAGACCGCCATATTGAGGCCGCCGAGCACGAGCATCGGCAGGATGAACAGCACCTTAACCGTCAGCGACAGACCGTGGACGGTCCCGAGTGCGCTGATACTCTTGACCTGCAGCCAGGAGTGGAACAGTCCCGTCAGCACCAGGACGACCACGGACCCAACGGCGACGGTGGTGAACCGAGGGACCATCGTCGCCAGGAGCGCCGGCAGCCGCTGACGGTCAGGGCCGACCCGCGTCACGATCATCAGCAGGGCGAAGCTGAACAGCCCGCCGATCCATGCCGCCGCGCCCAACTGGTGCAGCCAGTCCAGTCCGATGGCCAGCCATGCGCCGCTGGGCACGGCCGCCGCGTGGCTGATCAGGCTGATCGCCAGCAGCATGCACGACCCGACGATCGCGCCAGCCCAGTCGCCGAATCGGCCGGGCGCGCGCCAGAGCACCAGCGCCAGGATCGCCAGCCAGCCCAGACGGGTGAGCCAGATCGCGCCGATCTGGGTGCCGAGCAGCCTGACGACCGGCGAACCGAGCGCCTGCCAGATCTCGACGTTGGCGGCATTGGCGGCCTGCACCAGCATGCCCAGCACCATCGACAGCCCGACGACGAGGCAGAGCCACAGTCCCAGCCGCCGCTGGCGCGCGACGAACGCGGCGAGCGTCGCCGTAGCTCCGACGGAGGCCAGCGCCGGTGTGGCGACGACTCGGCGGAAGAGGTATCCGCCCGCCAACGCCAACGCTCCGAAGTACATGACCCACCGTGCGAGCACGTCAAGCGGTGCAGGCAGGTAGACCGGTTCTTCCTCCAGAGAGATCTGGAGGCCGCCAGCCCCGACCACCAGCGGGAAGACGCCGCGCGTCACGTGGCCGTCGACGGCTGAGAGCGCCCGCCACGCCACCATGTAGGTGCCGTCCGGCAGCTCCGGAACGCTGACGACGAGCGCCTTCGGTTCGCCGGGCGCGGCGTGGCTGTCCTGGAGATCGACCCGCTTGCGGCTGGTATCCAGGACTTCGATCTCGCTGAAGGCCGGCTCGACTGGCTCCGTGAACCAGACCTGGATCTGGCCGGGCGTCTCCAAACGTCCACCGGTCGCCGGTTGGGAACGCTCGTACAGCGCGTGCGCCGACGCCGGCCGCGCGCCGACGCCGCTCCCGAGCAGGAGCAGCACCGCGCACACCGCGACGAGCACGCGGACGGTCACGCCAGCTGGATGATGACGACGCAAGCCAGTCATGACGTGACCCCTTCAGGAGGACGTGTGCGGGGTCGTCTTGCGGGGCGACCGGCAGGCCGATCCCCCGCAAGACGGTTGGCGTCGGTCAGTGGCCGTGGCCATCGGCCGGCGCAGCGCCCGTGTCGAGCCAGCCGTACACAGCCGCCGAGAGATCGTGCCCCTTGTCGTGGGCGGCCTTGGCCGGGCCAGCGACCTTCGCCGGATCCTCGGAGCGGATCGCCTCCTCCAGCGCCTTCAGCGCTTCGACGTTCTCCGCCGCCATCGGCTGGAGCGCCTCTGGCCACGCGGTGGCTTGCACGGCGATGCGGGCGCGGCGGACGTTGCCCAGCGCACCCGGCAGCAGCCGGCCCTCGTTCGCCGCGACGTCGATATCGTGGAGGCCCGACTTGTCAAGCTGGAAGGTGCTGGCGGACACGCCAGCCTTCTGCGCGACGGCGAAGGCGTTGTCAGCCTCGTCAGCAGCGACCGGGGCGGCGATCCCGCCAAGCGTGGCGACCGTCATCGAGACGCCAGCCAGAAATCCGGCGGCCGTGAATGCGAGCTTGCTGCGAAGGATGGGCAACATCGATCAGTGCTCCACACGATCCGGGCCAGCGCTCAGCCGGGCCCGGGGTAGCAGCCGCCACCAGCAGCCGTGCTGGTGACAGGCCTCTTCGGATTCCGCGATGCGTACCTGCTCTACTGAGTCAGCGGACGCGCCATCTCCGGCGAGAGGCCCGTCGGGCCGTACTCGTCGGTGGT
Source organism: Chloroflexota bacterium (assembly GCA_020850535.1). Lineage (NCBI taxonomy): Bacteria > Bacillati > Chloroflexota > Chloroflexota bacterium. Next base: position 50,509 of record JADZEM010000117.1, on the reverse strand, counting down.
GGCGGGCTGCTCGGCCCCGGCTGGCAGCATGCCGACGCCAAACTGCGCCATGCCCGGCTCGCCGTGGCCGTCCTCGGCGGAGTCGGCCTGGTATTCGATGGTGTAGACGCCGACCGGCAGCGCCGGCAGGCTGACCAGCATCGTCTTGCGGATCGGATCATCCAGGTCAACGTGACCATCGCCGAGGTCAACCTGTACGCCGTTCGCGTCGACGACGCGGATGGAGCTCTTCGACGTGAGCTCCTGCGAGAAATAGGCCTTCACGGTGATGGGCGAGCCGTCAAACGGCGCGGTGATCGGCGGCTCGGTACGCTCGAACCGCGCGTGCGCGAACGCACTCACGGCGCTCGACAGCACCAGCCCCAATGCCAATGCCAGCGCTGCCACCTGACGACCGCCAGCGAATCTGCGAAGCATGTGTCTCCCCTGGTTCGGGCTGTCCGATTCCCAACATGAACGGGCAGCCAAGGATTGCCCCACGCCTGGGCAGGGCGCTTCCGCAACGCCCCAGCGAACGATCGCCAGGGTCGTGCTGTCGTGGACCGCGGACCCTGCCCCTATTGGACAGAACGAGACAGCCACTGGTGCGGTTCCATCAGGAGGGTACAACGCTGATGGTGCTCGCTCTGCCTGAGGGCGACTACCGATACCGGGAGACGAGTCGGGGAGGCGGCGTCGCGGGCGCGACGGCGAGTCCGAGCAACGGCAGCTCCGTGACGCCACGGCGGGCGGTCAGCGCGACAAACAAGATCGCCAGGGCGAATGGCAGCGCGATGCCGCCGACGCCGTCGTGGAGGCCGGTGCCAGCCTGGGGGACGCTCAAGCCCGGCGCGACATCCTGCGATGCTGGGTCATGGCTCGCCAGCGCGTAGGCCCCGCCGTCGTGCGCGTACACCTCGTCGGACTGGTGCGCGTGCGGGAAGATCGGGTGGACGAGCGCGCCTGCGTGGTCGGCAGCCTGAAACGGCGCACCCGGAGGTGCGGTGACCGCCAGTCCGAGGACGACGAGCACCACCGACAGCAGCCGCCAGCCGCGCCAGGAGCCGAACGTCACGCGCACCCTCATACCAGGAGATACGCATACGGTACGCCGGCGGATCACTCCCGGCTGTTCCCGATGCGACCCTTCATTATTCGTTGCCGGCGGCCCTGCTGGCTAGCCGTTGCAGCTTCGCCCGGAAACGCGGGCTGTCGAGCGCCGCCCGGTTGACCACATGGGTCGGCGTCCGACCGCCGGCGATATCGAGGATCGAGCGGCAGGCGCTGGAACCGTTGCCGTGGAAGCACTCGTCGGTCCAGCAAATGCCGTGCGGCGCGAGGATGACGTTGTCGAGCTGCAGCAGCGGGTCGGAGGGGTCCGGCGGCTCGGGGTCAAACACGTCGAGAGCCGCGCCGGCGATGCGACGCTCCCGGAGCACGTCGTAGAGCGCCCGCTGATCGACGATTGGGCCGCGCGCCGTGTTGATCAGGTAGGCGGTCGGCTTCATCAGCCCGAGCCGTTCCCGATTGAGCAGGTGGTGCGTGTCGGGCGTCAGCGGGCAGTTGACGGAGACCACGTCGGATTCACGCAGCAGCGTGTCCAGATCGACCAGTGTCGCGCCGCCGGCCCGGGCTTGCGCGGGCGTCACCCACGGATCGAACGTCAGGTGGCGCATCTCCAACGGCGCGGCGAGCTTGAAAACGTCCCGCCCGATGTTGCCCAGCCCGATCACGCCCAGGGTCCGCCCGGTCAGGCCCATCCCCATGTGATCGAGCTTCTCAGCCCAGCGGCCCGCGCGCGTCAGCTCGTGTTTGATCAGCAGCTTGTGGGTCAGCGCCAGCATCAGGGTGAGAACCGACGTGGCGACCGGGCGGCGGACGCCGTCCGGGGTGATGGTCAGCACGATGCCGCGTTCGGTGCAGGCGTCCACGTCGATGGTCTCGTAGCCCACGCCGAACCGCGCGACGATGGCGAGCCGCTCGTTCCCTGCCAGGCTCGCCGCCGTGACTCGTGGCGCGAGCACCAGGATCGCGTCGAAGCCGGCCAGATCGGACGGGCGGAGCTCTGGCACATCCTCGGGCAGGAATTGACGCTCGACGCCCGGCGCGGCGTCCAGCAAGTCCAGGCCGATGTCGCCCAGACTGAGCGTCCCATCGGGCTTCAGGAAGTCGCGGGTCAGGCCGACCCGGAACGTCTCCGACATCGTCGTCTCCTTGTGACCGCGGACGCCAGTCCAGGCGTCAGCCGAGTCCAGTCTTACAGCGCGCCCTTGGTTGACGGCACCTGCGACGCGATCCGTGGGTCGATCCTGGTCGCGATGTCCAGGCAGCGCGCCAGGGCCTTGAAGGTTGCTTCGGCGCGGTGGTGGTCGTTCTCGCCAGCCAGCAGGCGTACGTGGAGTGTCAGCCGCCCCTCGATGGCGAACGAGTAGAGGAAGTGCGGGATCATCTCGGTGGGCAGCTGCCCGACCCGCTCACCCCGGAATGGGAGGTCGATGGCGGCGAACCCGCGCCCGCTCAGGTCGAGCACCACCTGAGACAGCGCCTCGTCCAGCGGGCAGATGGCGTCGGCGAAACGCCGCAGCCCCTTCTTGTCGCCCAGCGCCCGGTCGAGCGCCTGACCGAGCACGATGGCGATGTCCTCGGCGGTGTGGTGCGCGTCGATGTGGAGGTCGCCGCTCGCGCGCACGGTGAGGTCGATCCGCGAGTGCCGCGCGAGCGCGTCGAGCATGTGATCGAGAAAGCCGATGCCCGTCGAGATGTCGGCCTGACCGGTCCCGTCGAGGTCAAGGCTCAGATCGATGGTCGTCTCTTTGGTCTCGCGGCGGATGTGGGCGGTGCGGTGGCCGGCGGGTGTCTCGGACGCTACGGTCATGATCGCTCCTCTGGTGGGCGCAGCCCGGGCGCGCAATCGACAGGCGCGGCGGCCCGGGGGAGTTGTCCTGGTAGTCGGCGATAGTATGCGCCGGGACTCCTGGGCGGTGTCCGATCTCTGGGCGAGGATCGGCGCACTGGGTCTGGACGCAACTGTCCTGACTGCGTCCTGACGGATGATTCGGTCGCGGAGGGCGTTCGCGGCACGGCATAATGGCGCCACGCCCACCAGCGGTGCGTCCTGCTTCCTGGTGGGCTATTTGACGATGGAAAGGCAACTGGACGTGAGCTCCATTCCAGATGTGGCGCTTGTGCTCGTCCCGATTGCAGCGCTCGTGCTGGGATTTGGGATCGCGTACAAACTGTCGCGGCGCGAGCCTCCGCCCCGCGACGACCTGCTTGCCGGCGCTCGCAGCGAGCTTGAGGAGCGGTTGCGGTCCGCGCGCAGCCAGGCCCTGGAGATCCGCGCAGAAGCTGAGGCAACGGTTCGGCAGACGCTGACCTCCCTCGAAGAGGTCGAGCAGCGTCTGCTTCGGCGTGAAGAGCGGCTCGACGGGCGGATGGACGGGCTGGTAGGCCGCGAGGCCACGCTCGCCACTCGCGAGTCCGGCCAGAACGAGCGGTACGGCGCTGCCGAGTCCCACCTGGAGGAGCAGCGGTCGGCGTTCGAGGCGATTGCTGCACTGGCCCCGAGCGATGCCCGCCGTACGCTGCTGGAGCGGGTAGCGCCGAGCGCGCGCGAGCGGTCGGCCTCCCGCGCCGAGGCCGTGCTCGAAGAGGCGTCCGACGCCTTCCAGCGGGTGCGGGCGCGGCCGGCTGCCCTGGCCGTCCAGCGCTCGGCCAGCGAACTGGTGGGCGAGTTCGCGCTGGTGCCTGTGCCGATCCCGCGCGAAGAGATCAAGGGGCGAATCATCGGGCGGGAGGGCCGCAACATCAAGGCGTTCGAGTCGATGACCGGCGTCGAGCTGGTGATCGACGATGCCCCCGACGTCGTCACCCTCTCTGGCTTCGACCCGTTCCGGCGGGAGGTCGCTCGCCTCGCGTTGCTCGACCTCGTGGACGACGGCCGGATTCATCCGGGTCGGGTCGAGGACGCCGTGAAGCGGGCGCGCGAGTCGCTGGAGCATGCGCTGCGCGAGGAAGGCCAGCGGGCGGCCGACGCTGCCGGCGCCGGCCACGTTCCCCCGGAGATCGCGGATCTGCTGGGGCGGCTGGGCCTTTTCCGAGGCGAGACCGAGAACGCCCTGGAGATGGCCGTCCGGCTGTCGGGCATTGCCGCCGCCATCGCCACGGAGCTGCGCGGCGACGCACGGGTGGTGCGGCGGGCCGCGCTGCTCAGCGGGATCGGACGGGCGGTCGGTCCGGAGGCCGGCGGCTCGGTCGATGCGATCACCGCCGACGTGCTGGCCCGGGCGAGCGAGTCGCAGGCGGTCATCGCCGCGCTGAAGCCTCCGACCGACCTCTATCCGCTGGTGACTGCCGATCAGGCATCGATCTGGCTGGCGCGGGCGCTGGTGGAGGGGTGGCACGCCTCGCGAGATGAGTCCCCGACCCGACGCGTGGATGCCGTCGAGCGGGCGGCTGCGATCGTCCCTGGCGTCAGCGAGGCCCAGGCGTTCCAGGTGGGCACCCGGGTGCGGCTGTTCGTGCGGCCGGCCGAGCAACTGGACACGGTGGGCCGCATCCAGCTCGCACGGGCCGTGCTGGAGAAGGTCGATGCCTCGCTCGGGCCGCGCGTCGGGCTGACGCTGGCATTCCTGGTCGGCCGGAACCGCCACCGCGGCGAGGGTGGCGGCAACAACGGAGCCGCCAGACCGGAGAGCGGCCGGCACCAGGGCGGCAGGCGCTCGGGGCGTCGCGGCTGATGGGGCGTGGCCGACTGCGCCCAGTGCTCTCGCGCGTTCTCACCACGGCCACCGCCCTCGGTCTGGTGGCCATTGTCGCCCAGCAGGCGCTGGCGGCGCCGGCTCCACAGGCCGACGCCGTCGTCGCAACGATCTCGCAGCAGATCGCCCAGGTACGCGGCCTCACCCCGAAGTCTGAGACGCCCGTCACACCCATGGCGAAGTCTGCGCTCGTCGCGAAGCTGTCCAGGGAACTGAACGAGCCGCGCACGATCCGCGAGTTCCTGACAAGCCAGATGCTGCTCGAAGTCCTCGGCGCAACGCCGCGCGGCTACGATCTGCGGCAACTGCAGCTCCGCCTGCTCGACGAGCAGACGGTGGCCCTGTACGACTATCAGGACCGCGTTATCTACATGGTGGCGGACGCCGCCGACGACCTCGACGCCAACGAGCGGTTGATCCTGGCCCACGAACTGACGCACGCCCTGCAGGATCAGTATTTCGGGCTGCGGGGCATCCTGCCGCTCAAGCCCGAGAACAGCGATGCGGACATGGCCGCCCGCGCGCTGGTCGAAGGCGACGCGATGCTAACGATGCGGATCTGGGGCCGCCAGTACCTGCGCCCGAGCGACAAGCGCTCGCTCGGGGATGAGCCGGTCCCGGCCGATCCCGTGCTCGACACCGCCCCCCTGCTGGCGCGCGGTGAGCTGCTGTTCCCCTACGACGCGGGCTGGGTCTTCGCTCAACTGCTCTACCAGGACGGCGGCTACGACGCCGTGAACCAGGCGTTGATGAATCCGCCACGCTCCACGGAGCAGATCCTGCATCCGGAGAAGTACGTCGCCGGCGAGCAGCCGGTCCGGGTGACCATCGAGCCGCTGGAGCGGTCGCTCAACGGCGACTGGCAGACGCTGCGCACCGACACCTTCGGCGAACTGGTGCTGCGGCTGCTGCTGGAGCCACACCTCGGCTGGGCCGACTCCGAGGCGGCAGCGGCCGGCTGGGGCGGCGACGTCTACACGATCCTGGAGGATGGCAGCGGCAGGCGCGTCGTCGGGATGGTGACCGTCTGGGACACCGAGGCAGACGCTGCCGAGATGTACAACGCCTTCGAGGCGAGCATCGAGGCCCAGTTCAAGGCCGGCGCGGCCCGCACCGTGGTGCAGCCCTCACTGGCGCGCTGGACGACGCCTGAGTACGCCATCCAGGCGATCAAGACCGACAACGTGGTGCGGATCGCGTACGCGCCGGACAACGGTACGCTGGCACAGGTCGAGGCGGCGCTCAGCGCGGCGACCATTGGGGCAGCCGGTCCAGTCGCGCCGACGCCGACCCGCCCGCAGGCCGCGCCCTCGCCGGCCCCAGCCGGGCCGTCAGCCCTGCCGTCTGGCTCGCCCACGCCCGTGCCGGCCACGCCCGAAAACGAGCCCACCGACGACGCGTCAGACGAGGACAGCTAGCGCCGGTCGAATCGGGCGGACGCTCGGTCAGCCGCCAGTTAGCCGAGCGTCAGCCGCCGCTGACTGGCGGGATCAGCGCCAGCTCGTCGCCGTCGGACAGGCGATACTCCGCGCCGACATACTCCTGGTTCACAGCCAGCAGCGCGCGGTCAGAGGCTGGTCCAAGCTTCGGGTACGCCGCCTGCAGCGCCGCGACCACATCCGCGACAGTTGCTCCGGCGGGCGCATCCCAGGTCAGCGAGCCGGTTCCCACGGCCTCGCGAAACGAAGCGAAGAGGCGGATGCGAAGCGTCACGGTCTGATGTTCCTGTCTCTCAGTCTGCTTCCGGATTCTACGTGACGGCGCGCTGGAAGGGCGAAACGGCCCGGTTCGGGCCGGCAGCGACGACCGGGTGTACAATCGCGGTCGGGCGACCGTGCGCGCGAGCGCTGCGACTCCGCACAGACCCGTCGCACAGGGGCAGGGAGCGCCATGGCTGCGCTGAGGATTGCGCCAGGCTGGCGCAGGCGTGTGGCCGCGTGACTCGACGTTCGTCGTCGTCCGGTCGATGGTGGCGTGGTGGGCTGCCGGTCCTCGCCCGCGTGCTTCTCGTGCTGCTGGTCGGCTGGGCCTCGGGTATCGCCGGGCTGTGGCAGGCGGGAGCGGGGCCGACGCAGCGCTCGCCCGGCCAGCACGGCCCTGACGCGGACCGCGTTGCGCTGGCCGCTCCGGCCGCGCAGGCGGGCGATCCGTCGCCCGCTGGCTCCGAGGCAGCGCCGCTGCCCGGCTCGGAGCAGGCCACGCCCGCGGCGCCCGCCGACGGCGGGTTCGCCACCGCCACGGCGACCATCGGCGGGTTCGCCACCACCACGCCGACCATCGGCGTGACCGGGACGCCGCTGCCGCCACACGTCCCCTCGCCGTCGCCCATCCCCTACCTGGGCGACCGTTGCTTCGGCGACGAGCAGATCACGTTCGTGCCTGAAGACCCGCGCACCAACAGCGAAGTGATCGTCGCGGTCAGCTCGGCGTACCAGAACCGCTACCCGCGCCTCGCCGGCACCGAGCGCACCACGTTTCTCCGCGAGCGCCCGGGTCAGCTGGGCTTCGTCTGGGAGTGGACCATCCAGGCGACGTGGCCGGGCCAGCACGTCTACACTTACTACGTGGACTCGACGGTCCCCTGTCGGAAGGTCGAGCTGCAGATCCGGCAGCCGTTCTACACCAGGACGCCGACACCGACGAAGACCCCGAAGCCGACCAACGAGAACGACGACTGACGAGGCCCCCGCTCCCAATACGGGAACGGGGGCCTGTAGCCGCCCGAGCTGCGCGCGTGAGGCTTACGCGCGAGCCAGCTCGCGCTCCGTCGCCTCGCGGATCACGCGGTTGCACTCAGGGAAGACCGGCTCCTCGCGGGTGATGAACTCAAGCAGGACCGGGCGACCGTCTCGCGTCGCCTGGATGCCGCGCTCGAACGCGCCCTTCACGTCGGCCGGGTTGGTGACCTTCTCCGAGTACGCCCCGAGGCCCTTGGCGACCTCGGTGTAGTTCCCGGTCAGCTTGTTCGAGTCGAACTTCTCGCTGGCGACCGGCATGTAGTTGCTGTAGCCGCCCAGCACCGAGTTGTTCAGCAGGACCGTCATGATCGGCAGCCGCTCGCGGAAGGCCGTCTCGATCTCCATGCCGGCCGTGCCGAACGCCAGGTCGCCCATGATGTTGACGCAGAGCTTGTCGGGGAACGCCAGCTTCGCGCCCATCGCGACGCCGTAGCCGGTGCCAAGCTGGGTGGACTTGCCCCAGCCGATGTAGCCGCGCGGGGCGACCGCCTCGAAGAACGGCAGGGTCTGGTCGCGCGGGTTGCCCGAGTCGTGGGTGACGACGGTATTGCGCCGGTCGCAGGTGTGGAGCAGATCCCAGATCACGCGGTATGGGCTGATCGGCGCGGTGTCCGCTGTCAGGCGCGGCAGCCACTCATCCAGGAACTCGTTCTTGGCCTGGCGAACCTCGTCGGCCACGCCATTCGGCCCCTTCGCGCCGCGCTTGCCGACCTCGTTGATGATCTGGCGCAGCACCAGTTTGGCATCGCCGATGACGGCGTGCGTGACGATGTGGTCCTTGTTCAGGTCACGGCCATCGGTCACGATCTGGACGATCTTCTTGCCGTCCGGAATCGGGAACGAGAACGAGCCCTTGGCGAAGCTGCAGCCGATGCCAAAGACCAGGTCGGACTTGACGAGGAAGGCCGCCGCGCTCTGGGTCATCGTGTGGCCGCCCGCGCCGAGCGCCAGCGGATGATCCTCGGGGAACGCGCTCTTGCCGGCCATGGTGGTCATGACCGGGATCTGGAGCATCTCGGCCAGCTCGCGGACCTCGTCCCAGGCCTCGGCCCAGAGGGCGCCGTGGCCGACGTGCAGGACCGGCCGCTTCGCCGCCAGGAGCAGGTCGACCGCCGCCGACACATCGGTGGCGTCCGCGCCCGAGCGGTACTTCTTCGGCGGGACGTAGACGCCGTTCGGGTCGTCCGTCTCGGCGTTGCCAGTGTCGCGGGGGATCTCGAGCAGCACCGGGCCGAGCTTGCCGTTCCGGAGCTGCGAGAAGGCACGGGTCATCAGCTCGGGGATACGCTCCACGAGGTTGATGCGGCCGGTCCACTTCATGATGTGGTTGTAGACGGGCAGCGGGTCGAACTCACCCGAGCCGAGCCGCTTCGCATCGCCGCCGCCCGGCATCACCAGCATCGGCACGCCGTCCGCCGCCGCCTGCGCCAGGCCGCCGAAGGCGTTCTCGATGCCCGGGCCGCCCTGCACCACGACGACCGTCGGCTTCGTGCCGTTCAGCGCGCGGGTGTAGCCGTCCGCAATGTTGATGAGGGTCTTCTCGCTGCGGCCGATGATCGGACGAATGCCGACCTTCGCGGCGGCCTCGATCAGCGGGTGGTTCGGATACGAGAACAGGTACTCGACGCCCTCGATCTTGAGGACTTGTGCGATGGCATCAATGCCCTTCATAGAAGCAGTCCCCTCCGTTGGGACGCGGGTCGCGCGCCGGTGCAACCTGGCACCATGCGCCCGCCTTGATGTCGTGTCCGTGGCCCTGGAATCTGCCAACGCCAAGCGGGGCGCAAGCGAGAGCGCGCGGAGCGAGACGGCTGTCACGACTCGCGCGGCATGATGTCATATCCGGCCACCGAATGTCTTCCGCCGCTCAAGATCGAAGGCGGCCGGCTCCTGGCCGAGTGGGACACCGGAGAGGGTGCGGGCGTAGCCAGCCGCGTGAGGTTGTCATCGCGCGTCGTCGGCGCTACCGTATGGGCACCCCACACAGAAGGGAATCCTTCAACCATGCGCAAGAATCCCCTGCGCGTCCTGCTCGACGAAGGCAAGCCGACGTTCGGCACGCGCGTCGCCGCGCCGTGGCCGACGCTGTTCGAGTATGTCGGGCGGAGCGGCCAGTTCGACTACGTCGAGTTCGTGGCCGAGTACGCCCCATACACGATGCACGACCTCGACAACATCGGCCGGGCCATCGAGCTGTCGCCGAACTTCGCCGGCATGATCAAGATGGAGCAGTCGGGGCAGTGGCACCTGGCTATCCGCGCGATGTCGGCAGGCATCCAGAACCTGCTCTTCACCGATATCCGCACGGCAGCGGATGCCGAGGCGGCCGTCAAGATGATTCGGCCCGAAGGCCCCGGCAACGCGTTCACGCACGGTATGGCCGGCGGCCGCATCCAGGTCGGCATGGCGAGCGACTACATCGAGTACTACAACGACGCCGTGATCGTGCTGATGGTCGAGAAGAGCGGCGCGATCCAGAATCTCGAAGAGATCCTGAAGGTGCCGGGCGTGGACATGGTGCAGTTCGGTCCCGCCGACTACGGCCTGAGCATCGGCAAGCCGAACCGTGACTATGCGACCGGCCTGCATCCCGAGGTCATCGAGGCCCGCGAGTACTGCATGCGGACGGCGGTGAAAATGGGTGTCCGCCCACGCGCCGAGATCGGAAGCGCGGCCGAGGTCGAGTACTACGCGAAGTTCGGCGTGAAGGACTTCAACCTGTCCACCGATACGGCCATCCTGCGGCAGTTCTACGCCAAGGAAGGCAAGGCCTTGCGCGACGCGGTGGCGTCCCTCGGCTAAGCCGCCGCCAGCGTAGATCGGCTGACCAGAACCGCACCGAGAGGCCCCGACCGGCTTGCGGCCGGTCGGGGCCTCTGGGGGTCTTGGGGTCTCGGGTTACTACGCGGCTGGTGACAGTCGGGGACTGGCTACGAGACGCGAGTCAGCAGTTTGACCGTCCGCTGGAGGCGCGAGCGGGCCTCGTCTGGCGGGTTCCCGGTCATGCACTCGTCGATGTAGGTGCCGACGATCTCGCCGGCCGTGCGTTCGAGCGCCGTGCGAGCGGCCAGCACCTGGGTGAGGATGTCGTCGCACTGACGCCCCTCGTCGATCATCCGCTGGATGCCCCTGATCTGACCCTCGATCCGCGACAGGCGATCCTTGATCAGCTTCTCCTGGTCAGCGCGCGATGGCATGATCCTCTCCTTCGTCCGGCCAGGGCCACACGAGTCCGCCCAGGTCGCAGGCGCCGGTTTCTCGTCCATCGCATCATACCATACGGGGGTATGAATTCAGCGATTCGAGATTCCTGGTTGTGTGTGGGCTGACCACCATCGTTGCGGCGACCATCCGGCTCACGGTACACTGAGGAGTCACGCGCCCGTAGCTCAGTGGATAGAGCGCTGGCCTCCGGAGCCAGATGCGGGGGTTCGAGTCCCTCCGGGCGTACCAGACGGAGATCACGAGGAGCAGCCGTGAGGCGGCTCCTCTTCCATGCCAGCCCCTCCCGCGCTGCCGCGTCGCCGATCGAGGCAGGAACGTGCCGTGTGGCACGCGACGTGTGACAGCCGCTGTGGTACGATCCGGGCGTGCGTGGTCCGTCGCAGGTACGCTACAACGCTGCCTCGGCACGTGACGTGCGTATTCGACTTGTCGTTCGGGGTGATCGTGGTCGACATCAGCACAACGCAGGGTGGAGACTTCGTCGGGCGAGATCGCACGTTTGACGACTTGCTCGATTTCCTCGCCCGCGAGGCCGTCGGCGACATGGAAGCCGACCGCTCGTCGATCTTCCTGCTCGACGAGGCGCGCCAGGAGCTGTGGTCGCGCGTGGCGCTGGGGATGGGGCAGCAGATTCTCCGCTTCCCATCCAACCGGGGCATCGCCGGCCACGTCGCGACGACCGGCGAGGTGCTGAACGTTCAAGACCCGTACGCCGACGCCCGCTTCAACCCGGCCGTCGACCGTCAGACCGGCTACCGCACCCGCAGCATCCTGTGTGGGCCGCTGCGGGCGCGTGACGGACGGATCGTCGGGGTGCTGCAGGTGCTCAACAAGCGCGGCGACGGCCCGTTTGTCGCCGACGATGTCAAGCGCTTTGAGCGCGTCTCGACCCGCTGTGCCCTGGCGATTGAGAACGCCCTGACGTACGACCGGCTCCGGCAGGCCGAGGCCGGCGGCCAACTCGTGCTGACGGCGACGCCGAAAGTGCTGGTGGCCGATGCCGACGCCACGATTGTCGGCAAGATCCGCGAGCTGCTCGAAGATGATCTGACCGTGCTGCACGCCGTCGACCTGTCCGAGCTGATCGCGACGGCCGAGGACAGCCGCCCGGACATCGTGCTGCTGAGCGTCGGCGGGGACGGCCGCGACGGCGTGACCGCCTGCAAGCTGCTGCGCTCCTGTCCTGCCATTGGCGAGACTCCCATCATCGTGCTGACGCCGCCCGGCCATCCAGAGCACGTGGTCGCGGCTATCGAGGCCGGCGCGAACGACTACCTGCTGCGGCCCTTCGCCCCGGCCCAGCTTCGCGCCAAGACCCACACCTGGCTGCTGCGCTCCGGGAGCGGCCCCACGCGCTGACAGGGCGTCCGCGGCAAGTCGCTGCCGAGCGCGCACGTGCCACTCTCTACAGGTCGAGTGACTGCCGCAGCTCCGAGAGCCGCGCCAGGGCAGCGTCGACCAGCGCCCGGTTGGCCGGCGCGTTCAACCAGCGGCTGACGCCTGACGGGTGGGGCAGCGGGACGATCGGCCGGCCGTCGATCTCGATCACCTCACCCACGATCTCGTGCAGCGGTCGTTTGCCCGTCGCGCCCAGCAAGTGCTCGATGGCCATCCCGCCCACGGCCAGCACGACGCGCGGCCGGATCAGCCGAAGCTCGGCCTCCAGGAACGGCCGGCACAGCGCCAGCTCGGCGGGTGAGGGCTTGCGGTCGCCGCTGCCCTTCGGCGCTTTACCCGGAAAGCAGCGCGTCAGCGACGTGATGTAGCACTGCTCCCGCCAGCCATCGGGATCGTAGCCGGCCTGCGCCAGCCAGCGGCCGAGCAGCAGGCCGCCCGGCCCGGCGAAGTGGAACCGCCGGGCCTCCGTTTGCGACCCTGGCGCCTGCCCGACGATCATCGTGCGCTGGCGCTCGGACCAGGGATGGCGCAGCGGGCGGACTCCGCTGACGTATCCGGCGGTGTGGCAGGCACGGCAGTCAACGATGCGTTCGTGAAGATCGGCGATCAGGTCGAGGCGAGTCTGCTCGGTGGTCACGCCTCGACTGTACGACCGAGCACCAGCTTCGGGCAACATCGTGTCAGACGCAGGGGCTGGACAGGGGATTGTCGTTTCGGTACGCTCACCAGCACCATGCCGCTGTCGCCCCACGTGGGCCACGCTCCTGGCTCGATCTGCGATGTGCCGCGCATCGTGGTCGGGCATGCCACGAATCTGGACGCGGCGACCGGCTGTACGGTGGTGCTGTGCGCCGGCGGGGCGGTCGGCGGCGTTGACGTGCGGGGCGGCGCGCCCGGCACCCGTGAGACCGACCTGCTCCGGCCTGACAGCACCGTTGAGCGCGTGCACGGCGTGATCTTGGCAGGCGGCAGCGCGTTCGGGCTGGCCGCGGCAGACGGCGTTATGGCGCATCTCGAAGCCCGGGGCGAGGGGTATCAGACGCGGGCCGGCGTGGTGCCCATCGTGCCGAGCGCCGTGATCTACGATCTCGGGATCGGGCGGGCGGACGTGCGGCCAGATGCAGCCATGGGGCGTGCGGCCTGCGACGCCGCGACGGCCGACCGTCCAGCCGAGGGAACGGTCGGCGCGGGAACCGGCGCCACGGTCGCCAAACTGGCGGGTGCGGAACGCCCGATCAAGGGCGGCGTCGGCACGGCCAGCAGGCGCGTCGGCGACCATGTGATCGGTGCGCTGGTGGTCCTGAACGCGGTGGGCGAGGTCTATGGTCCAGATGGTGAGGTGCTGGCCGGCTGCCGCTCGTCCGAGGCTCTGCCGTCGCCCGTTGACGCACCGCGTGCCGGCGAGAACACGACCATCGGCGTGGTTGCGACCGATCTCCCACTGGACGCCGCTGGCGTAACCCGACTGGCCCAGGTGGCCCAGGATGGGCTGGCGCTGGCCGTGCGTCCAGCTCACACATCGTTTGACGGCGACACGTTCTTCGCCCTGTCGACGGCCCCCGCGTTGTCTGGCACGGACCGGGTCTGGCCGATTCCGTTGGAAGTCACCGCCGCCGTGGCCGACGTGGTCGCCGAGTCGATCCGCCGCGCGGTCCTGCTGGCGAGCGGCCTGCACGGCATCCCCGCGGTCTCCGATCAGGCAAGGCTCGGATGATTCCATGCCTCTGGCCGCTCCGCATTCCTGTGTCGTCAGGCCTCGCGGAATCGTCGCGGAGCCCGTGTCCACCGCGTGCTATACTCGGAGAAAGGCGATACATGCTCGAAACTGGCGCTCCCGCTGCTTCTGAGGTCTCCCCGTCCGCCCTTCTCGAGCAGGTTTCCACGTACCTGACTCCGAGCGATGTGGACGCAGTCCGGCGCGCCTTCGAGTTCGCCCGCGATGCCCACGAGGGCCAGCTCCGCGAGTCGGGTGATCCGTACATCACCCATCCGCTGGCCGTCACCGAGACCGTTGCCGAGCTGCAGCTCGACGCGACGACCGTGATCGCGGCCCTCCTGCACGACGTGGCCGAGGACTGCGACGTCTCGATCGCTGACCTGGAGACGCGCTTCGGTCCAGAGGTCGCGCGGCTCGTCGATGGCGTGACCAAGCTCTCGCGCGTGCCCTGGTTCCACGAGAACGGGGAGCAGGTGTTCCAGCCCGTCGACAAGCAGACGATCTGGGCTGAGAGCATGCGGAAGATGTTCCTGGCGATGGCCGACGACATCCGCGTCGTGCTGATCAAGCTTGCCGACCGCCTGCACAACATGCGGACGCTGGACGCCCGTCCCGTCGAGAAGCGGCGGCGCGTCGCCCAGGAGACGATGGACATCTACGCGCCGCTGGCGGCGCGCCTGGGCATCGGTCAGATCAAGTGGCAGCTCGAGGATCTCTCGTTCAGGCACCTGGAGCCGTCGATCTACAAGGAGATCGCCGGTCAGCTCTCCAACCGCCGCGTCGAGCGCGAGGAGTACATCGCGCGCGTCATCAGCCGGCTGCGCGAGGAGCTTGAGAGCGTCGGCGTCCAGGCCGACATCACCGGTCGACCGAAGCACATCTACAGCATCTACCGGAAGATGCGCTCCAGGCAGGCGGACATCTCGCAGATCTACGACCTGCTGGCCGTGCGCGTGCTGGTGGACACCCTGCCCGAGTGCTACAGCGTGCTCGGGCAGGTGCATGCCCTGTGGCGGCCGATGCCGGGCCAGTTCGACGACTACATCGCCAATCGCAAGGAGAGCGGCTACCAGTCGCTCCACACGACGGTCGTCGCCCTGGAGGGCCACCCGCTCGAGATTCAGATCCGCACCTCGGAGATGCACCAGGTTGCCGAGTACGGCGTTGCCGCCCACTGGCGCTACAAGGAAGGTCGGCGGCAGGACGGGCACTTCGACGCCAAGGTGGCCTGGCTGCGCCAGTTGATGGACTGGCAGCGCGACGTCGCGCAGGGCGCGCAGGCGTTCGTGGACTCGCTGCGGACCGATGTGTTCCAGGAGCAGGTCTACGTCTTCACGCCGCGCGGCGAGATCAAAGAGATGGCCGAGGGCGCGACGCCCCTGGACTTCGCCTATCGCGTCCACACGGACGTCGGGCATCAGTGCGTCGGCGCGAAGGTCAACGGGCGGATGGTGCCGCTCGACCACGAGCTGCAGAACGGCGATATCGTCGAGGTCATCACGGCGCGCGGCTCCAAAGGCCCGAGCCGCGACTGGCTGAACCCGAATCTCGGCTACGTCAAGACCGCGAACGCCCGCGAGAAGATCCGCCAGTGGTTCCGCAAGCAGCAGCGCGGCGAGAACGTCACACGCGGCAGGGAAGCGGTCGAGAAGGAGCTGAAGCGGCTCTCGTTCGACAACGTCAAGCTTGAGGATGTGGCGACCACGTTCAAGTACGAGAAGCTCGACGACTTCCTGGCGGCGGTCGGCTACGGGGACATCCACCCGCACCAGGTGGCGATGCGGATCGGCAGCGAGTTCAAGCCGCCGCACGATGTGGACGAGGCCCCGACCCTCCGCCGAGCGACGATCCCGAGCACCAGCGCTATCCGCGTGCTGGGCGTGGGGGATCTGCTCACGCGCCTCGCGAACTGCTGCAACCCCGTGCCCGGCGACGACATCATCGGCTACATCACACGCGGCAAGGGCGTGACGGTCCATCGCCGCGCCTGCGCCAGCGTCAAGAACGAGCAGGATCAGGAACGGCTGGTGCAGGTCGATTGGGGCAGCACCGGCGCCTCAATGTTCCCCGTCACCGTGCGGGTCGAGGCCTGGGACCGCGTCGGGCTGGCGCGCGACGTGGCGGCGCTCCTGGCCGACGAGGGGTTGAGCATGACGGCCCAGACCGCCGTCGTCCACAAGGACCAGACGGCAACGGTCTGGGCGACCGTCGAGGTCAGCGGCCTCGACAAGCTGAGCCGGGTGCTCCACCGCCTCGAAGCGATCAAGGACGTGTTCACGGTCGTGCGCGAGGTCGGGAAAGGGCCAGCCGGCGCACGCGCCTGACGGCGCGCCGGCCAGGCTTTCCGTCCGGATCTGCCTCGCGGCAGCCGGGCCGACCCGAGCCTATTCGGCGATGATCCGCACGTCCGCAACCATCGCGTCGAAGTCGTGGCCCGCGGAGAGGATCTCGATCGATCGGATCAGGATGGGGCGGTCCGGCAGATCGGTCAGGCGGCTGAGGAACGGATACCACTCGCCTTGCGCCACGATCTCCCCGTTCTCGGTGGGCCGCAGCTCGGGGTTGGCGTAGTAGAAGCCGTGCGTCCAGCCCGGGCGGCCGCCCTTCTCGTCGACGTACTGGACGCGGATCATGACCGGGTACTCGGAGCCGAGGTAGCCGCCGCCCGACAGGCTGGCCTGATCGACCTTGACCCAGCCGGTCACGGCGATGGTTCGGTACGCCGAGACGTCGCGGTTGATGTCCTGCAAGACGCCGGTCTCGTTGTGCGTGTCTTTGTCGGTGTTTCGGGAGATGCGGAGGGCCTGCATCTTTCGGCCGGCGATGGTCTCCTCGACCAGCCGGCGGGTGCCACCCACGTCCGGGCGGCCCGGTTCTCCCTTGTCCAGCATCGTCCAGCCCAGGAACTGCCGTGCGAAATCACCGTTCCGGAGCAGGTTCTCGGAGAGGGCGAACGGGCCGCGCGGGAACCCGTCGGTCGGCAGCAGCGCGCGCTGGCTGTCGCGGATGCGGATGGCGTGATCGTCGCTGCCGGCCTTGGCCTGCCCGACATACGACGAGACCCGCGTGCCGTCCTCCTGTACCCAGACGAGGTACTCGCCCTTGCTCAAGCTCACCCGCCCGTGCGGGGTATTGAGCACGACCTCGCGGCTGTATGGGAGCTTGCCGGCGACGTTGAAATGGGCCGCCCCCTCGACAAGCCCCAGCACGAGCCGTGTGTGATCGGCGTTGAAGGTGCCGACTCGCAGCTGACTCAGTTCGAGCTTGGTGTTGCCGAGCAGGCGCACCGTCGTGCCGTCGAACAGGTCGAGGGTCGCGCGGCCATTGTCGCCGACTTCGATCAGGCCACCCTCTTCGGCGGTCATGCCCGGGCGGGCGCGCATCTGGTCTGACGTCGCTGAGCCGCCATAGAACACGGTGCCGCGCTCGACGGCCAGGGCAGCCGGCGGCGACTCGGTGGCGTTGCGCCGGTAGGTCCACGCGGTGACCAGCACCGAGCCGATCAGCGAGCACCAGATCACGAACGCCGCGACGAGGCACAGCCACGCCCGTCGGCGCGCACTTGCCGCAACTCGTGAGAGGTCAGCAGCCGGCGTTGCCGCCCGCGTTGCCAGCGTATCGGGGAGGGTTGTCGTCATAGTCCGGGGGCTGCTCGAAGCGCTTCGCGAGGCCAGTCTACCAGAGGCCGCGCCCACTGAACCACGGTTTGCGCGTCGTGCGACAGGCCTGTGCCTCCGCGCCAACCCGGCGCATGGGGCCGGCTCGCCCTGGTTGGCGGGCCTGGGACGGCGTGCTCGGCGGCGTCCTCCTCAGCTCGGCCCTGACGCCGAGCGCACGCTGACCATCTCCGCCACCTGCGCGGACGCGTCGTCGGACTGGGCTGACAGCCCGGCTACGACTCCGCCGCGGTCGGCCTCCCCGCGATTCTGGCTGGCCTTCCACTTGCCCTCGATCCGGCCGATCTCGATCTCCAGACCGACGATTCCCTTGAGCATGCCGGCGATGAAGTCGTCTGGCGCGTCGTCGACGGCCCAGGGCTGCTCGCGAACGCCCTCGTGCTGATCTGTCAGCGCCGAGACGTTCTCCAGCAGCCAGGCGGCGTCCTCGACGATCCGCACGTGGCCGTAGACGTGCACGATGGCGTAGTTCCAGGTCGGCACGACCTTTCCGGTCTCGGCTTTGAGTGGGTACCAGGAGGGCGTGATGTAGGCGTGCGCTCCCTGAAACACGATCAGGGCATCCTGTTCGGGGTCGAGCGTTTGCCACTGCCGGTTGGCCTTCGAGATGTGACAGCGCAAGGTCCCGAGCGGCGAGGCGTCCGCGTCGAGGACGAACGGGATGTGGGTCGCCTCCAGTCCGGCGCTGCCGGCCGTAACCAACATGCCGAACGGCTGCTTGCGGATCAGGGCGTGCTGCACGTCGAGGCGATCTTCACGGAAGTGGGGCGGCAGATACACGGTGACCTCCAGGTCAGAATCGCAGACGTGGCTGGCCGGATGGGGCAGTGAAGTGTACCGTGGCCATTCGGCCGCTGGCGCAGCGCAGGACAACAAAAAACCCCCGAAACTCGGGGGTACTGGTGAGCCGCATAGGAGTCGAACCTATAACCGGCTGATTAAGAGTCAGCTGCTCTGCCAATTGAGCTAGCGGCCCAGCACGCTCAGTATAGCAAAGCCCGGCGCGGGCGTGCCAAGTCAGGGCGGTGGCCCGTCGGGCGCGTCTTACGACGTTCTGGGAACGCCAACGAACGTGCAATTGCCCTGGCGCCAGGCTGGCACGAGACCCTCGAACGGGACCACAACAGCACGGTTTCCGTCGTCTCAACCGATCAGGGCTATGCTAGTGGCTGGCGCCTCACAGAGTCGTCAGTGCCGAAGGGCGCCAGGGGCAGCTGTGCAGTACCAGCACGTTCGTGACGTTGCGCGAGGGCGTGCGCGCAATCGTATCCTCATCGTCGACGATGACCCGAACTGTCGAGCCGTCCTCGATGCAATCTTCGACATGTACGGCTTCGAGGTCGCCACCTCCGATTCGGTGTTTGGCGCGTCAGCGCTCCTCGGTAGCTTCGCCCCGGACGTGGTGCTGCTCGACCTGATGTTGCCGTATCGGTCGGGTGCGAGCTGGCTGGCAGAGCTGCGGGCTGCCCCGGAGACTGCCGCGCTGCCGGTGATCCTGCTCTCGGGCCTGCCGGAGGTGCTGCCGGCCGACCGCCGCCGCCTCGCCTCGGCCGTCGTCAGGAAGCCGTTCCGGACACGGGCGCTGGTCGAGACGGTCCGCGCCGCCATGCAGGCGCCTCACGGTGCGCTCAGCCCGATGGTTACGATCGACTCAGTGAGTAGCCAACCCCTGGGATCGCTCTGATCGACCCTGGTCCGCTGCCGGCGATGCCCAGCTTGGACCGGATGTGCGACATGTGCGTCTTCAGCAGGCTGGAGTCGCCGCCGTCGTAGCCCCAGGCATACTCGACCAGCCGGTCGTAGGGGATCACCCGCCCCTCATTCATGGCCAGCATATAGAGCAGCCGGAACTCCAGTGGCGTCAACTGGACGACCGCCCCGCCCTTCCTCGCCTCGTGTGACTGCAGGTCGAGGACGAGGTCTCCCGCCCGCAACTCGCTGACTGGCTGCCGGTAGGGGTCGCCCTGACACCGCCGGATCACGGCCTTGATGCGGGCGATGAGCTGCTTGGCGCTGAACGGCTTGGTGACATAATCGTCAGCGCCCAGCTCCAGGCCCTGCAGGATGTCTTCCTCGTCGTCACGCGCCGTCAACATGATGACCGGCGTCGTCGAAGCCTGACGGATGGCCCGGCACACCTCGAACCCGTTCATCTTCGGCATGTTGGCGTCGAGCAGCACCAGGTCGGGGTTCTCTCGCTCCCACCGCTGCAGCGCCTGCTCGCCATCCACCGCCTGAACGACGGTGAAGCCTTCCCGTCGAAGCGCGTACCCCGTCAGGTCCAGGAGATCTGCATCATCGTCGACGACAAGGATCTTCACGCCAACCGTTCCCTCACCACAAGTTCGTTGTCCGCGCCGACGCCGCAGCCGGGGGTCACAGTCGGGAGGTCCACCCAGAACTGCGCGCCACCGCCCCGCCGCCGCGCCGCGCCAGCCACACCGCCGTGCAGCTGCGCGATGGATCGCACAATCGCCAGGCCAAGCCCGCTGCCCTCGATGCCAGTCGTCCCGGCCGCCGGCCCGCGCGTGTGTCGGTCGAACAGCACGTCCGTCGGCCCGGCCGGCAGGCCCGGCCCCCGGTCCAGGACGCACAGTCGGACGCCGTGTTGGCGACGGCTGATCCGTACGTCGATGACCGTGCCCGGGCCGCTGTACTTGCTGGCGTTGCCGATGAGGTTGATCAAGACCTGTCCGATGCGCCGACTGTCTGCCGATACCAACGCATCGCCTGCCTGGTCGGAGATGCGGATGCGCTGGCTGCGCTGACGAAGCAGCGGCTCCATGACCGGCGCCACGTCCTGGGCCAGTTCGACCAGCCGGACCGGCCGGGGATAGAGGCGCACCGCCCCCTCGGCAATCGTGGCGGCCAGCAGGACGTTCTCGACCAGCCCCTGGAGCCACATCGCGCCGCGATGCACGGCCTGCACGATGCGTTGCATGTCCTCGCGGCTCAGCGAGTCGAGGTCTTCCAACAGCAGTTCGGAGCCAGTGGCCAGCGCCGCGACCGGCGTCCGCAGTTCGTGCGTCAGGCTCGCCAGCAGCGCCCCCGGCGCAAGACGCTCGGGCCAGCCCATCCCGCAACTGTCAGCCGGCATGGACCGCGCGGGGCGCGCGCCCTGTACCGTGCGCGTCGAGCGGTTGGTTCGGTGCCTGCTCCTGGATTCTTCGCCACTGCCCACCATGCACGCCCCCTCGATCGTCAGCGGCTGGCCCGTCCGCGACAGATGATACGCTGATGTCCGCGCACAAGACTACATCTGCGTCTCGAAGGCATCTGTCAGGAATCTAACAGAAGGTGTGTAGACGTAGATACAAGCGATGAATCGGCACTGGACGCGTCGGCGGCTGCTCCTGACCCTCGGACCCCTCGTCAGGGTAGCTGCCGCGCCGTGGTCAGTGCATCCGGCCCTCGCACAAACTGATGATCCCTCGCCTGCCAATGCGGACACGCCCGGCTCGCGCCTGACGATATCGTTGACCCAGCCGGAGTTCCGGCTCGTCGTGCCGTTTCGCACGCAGAAGGACGGCTCACGATGGCAAACATCGAACTGCGGACCTGCCACCCTCGGAATGCTGCTCGATGGCTACGGGATCAGCGGCCAGGAGACAGACGATCTCCGACTTCGGATGCATACCTACCAGGGCACCGTGGGCATGCGAACGGGGACCGGCCTCGAACACGTCGCCCACGTGGCTGAGGATTGTGGCCTTGCAACGCACCGTCTCTACAACGCGAGCGGGTCGTACCACACGTGGTCGCTCGACGACATCGTGGCTGAGCTGCGCCAGGGGCGTCCGGTGATGCCGCTCGTGCGCCTCTACCTCGTGCCCGGCTACGAGAGTCTCGCGCCGAGGTGGGGTCATTACATTTTGCTGACGGGGATCACCCCGGCCGGCTTCACCTTCAGCGATTCCCTCAAGACGGACCCTGCCCCCGGCACGACTGGCCTGATCTCGGCCTCGCACCTGGGCCTGGCGATGGGCAACAGCCACATCCCAGGGCAGGCAGCCGCGTTCGGCGGGCCGCGCCCGCTGCCTGTCGTCGCACCGAGCTAGCGTCCCCCGGCACGATCTCGCCTGAGGGCCGTTTGTCCGATCTGCTATGCTCCTGGCCGCCAGGAGGAAACGGCGTGGAAAACGGCTCGCAGAACGGCCATCGCTCGGGCGACGAGGAGACTCCGGACGAACATCGTGCCGGGCACCTGCAGAATCTGCTGGACGAGGTGCTCACGCTGCTCGTCGAGGAGGCTCACGACGACGACGATGTTGAGGACACCGTCGAGGACGTGCTCATCTCCTTGCTTGAGACGGTTGGCAGCCGGGTTCACCGACTCCCGAAGCCGCTCGTCCAGGCGCTCGCGGCCTGGATCGGCGCCGATCCGCGCGGATACCTGCGCGGCCTCTACACCGACGAGCGCGGCCACATCGCCGAGCACACGCCCGAATCGATCGTGCGCTACCTGCTCTCGACCGACGAGGACTACTGGCCCGAGGACTGACCGGGCCTGAGAATCAAACGGGGCGGACCGTGCAGGTCCGCCCCGTTCGTCATCTGACCGTCGTTTCGAGCACCTGCAAGATCACGTTCATCAGCAGGATCGCCACGATTGGCGTGATGTCGATCATCCCGATGCGCGGGACGATCCGTCGCAGCGGCGCGAGCACCGGCTCCGTGATCTCGATCACGAAGCGCACAATCGGGTTGTCCGGACTCGGGTTGAACCAGGACATCAACGCCCGAATGATGATCGCGAAGTTCAGGATGTAGATCAGGGTACTGACGAACGTCAGCACAAAATCTGACATGCGTTCAAGGCCCATGGTCAGCCACGCTCCCCAAAGATCGCCCGCCCGACGCGCACCAGGGTGGCGCCCTCCTCGATTGCGAGCGGATAGTCGTTTGTCATCCCCATCGACAGCTCGGGCAGCGCGAGCGTCGTGAACCGCGCGCGCAGGCCGTCTCGGAGTTCGCGCAGGCGACGGAATGCCCGCCGCGTGCCATCCTCGTCGAGGCCGAGCGGCGCGACGGTCATCAATCCTCGCACGTCGAGGTGCTCAAGCTGCGTGATGGCGCTCACTGCCGTCTGCAGATCGTCGGCGCGAAGGCCCGGCCGGGCGGCATCGTCGCCGAGATAGACCTCCAGCAAGATGGGGACACGCCGTCCGTCGGCGCGGGCGTCCAGCGCCTCGGCGAGCCGCACGCTGTCCACCGAGTGAATCATGCTGAACAGGTCGAGGGCGGCGCGAGCTTTGTTGCGCTGGAGGGTGCCGATCAGGTGCCAGGCCGGGTCTCGCCTCAGCAGCTCGCGGACCCGCGGCGCCTTCGCGGCGGCCTCCTGCACCCGGTTCTCACCGACATGCTCGATGCCGCGGGCGACGGCCTCGGCCACCGTCTCGGCGGCGTGCGTCTTCGTCACGCCGATCAGCGTGACCGACGAGGCGTCGCGTCCGGAGCGCGCTGCTGCATCGGCGATCCGCTCGCGGACAGTGTCGATTCGGCGTTGAAGGTCAGACACCGGCGCGCAACCCGATGGCAGCGCCGAATCGCCCAGCCGGATACCCCAGCGCCCGGTGCGAGAAGAAGGTCCTGGCGTCGCAGCGCGTGCAGACCTGGGCTACCTCGATGGCGTCCTCGGCCAGGCCGGCCGCCTGAAGCTGCCGCCGGTTGATCTCCCAGAGGTCGACGTGCGGCCGGCCACGCGGCCCGATGCTGGCCGTGTCCGGGTGCTCGGGGAAGGCCGCGACGACCTCCTCGCCCACCTCGAAGCAGCACGGGCCGATGGACGGGCCAATCGCCGCCCGGATGCCGTCACGGTTGCCCGCAAGCTCGCGCACCGCTGCCACCGCCGTCCCGGCGACATCGACAGCGGTGCCCCGCCAGCCGGCGTGGGCCACGCCCACCACGTCTCGTTCGGGGTGCCAGAGCAGGATCGGCACGCAGTCGGCGTAGCGCTGCACGATCAGGAAGCCCGGCCGATCCGTCACCAGGATGTCGGCCCGGGTCTGCAACGCCGTCGGAGCGGTCTCGGCTGTGACGTGGAGCACCGCGTTGCCGTGCACCTGTGGCGTCGTCACGAGTTGCTCGGCCGCGAAGCCCAGCGAGCCGGCCAGCCGTGCCCGGTTCTCCTCCACCGCGCCCGGATCGTCTCCGACCGACATGCCCAGGTTCAAGCTGGCGTACGGGCCGACGCTGACGCCGCCGGCCCGGGTCGTCACGCCATGCGCGATGCGTGGATCGTCAAACGACCCAAACGTCAGCAACGGCAGCATCGTCCGCGTGAGGCCAGCGTCGGTCATCGTGGGCTGCGCTCAGCGCTGCTGACGACGGCGCTGACCACGCAGGAACGGCGGGATGTCGATCTCGCTCTCGTCATCCTCGAACGGAGAAGGCGTCGGCGCTGGGTCGTCGGCGTAGTCGCGCGACGGGCGGGTCGGCCGCTCGTAGCGGATCGGCTGGGGATCGTCGACGGGGTAGCGCGAGCGACTTGGGCCGCTGCTGCGCGGACCCATGCCCACGTCGCGGCGCGCGCCAAGCTGAGCGTCTGGCTGGTCGAAACCCGTGGCGATCAGCGTGATCTTGACCTCGTTGCCGAGCTGGGGGTTCGTGACCGTGCCGAAGATGATGTTGGCGTCGGGGTCCGCCGCCTTGTTGATGATCTCCGCCGCCTCGTTGATCTCGGCCAGGGTGAGGTCTGGGCCGCCGGTGATGTTGAAGAGGACGCCGCGCGCGCCCTCCATCGACAGGTCGAGCAGGGGGCTGGCGACGGCCTGGTTGGCCGCGTCCACCGCGCGCTGGTCGCCGGCGCCGTGGCCGATGGCCATCAGCGCGTTGCCCGGCTCCGACATGATCGACTTCACATCGGCGAAGTCCACGTTGATCAGGCCCGGCTCGGTGATCAGCTCCGAGATGCCCTGGATACCCTGCCGCAGCACGTCGTCCACCACGGCGAACGCTTGCTCCAGCGAGGTCCGCTTGTCGATCACGGAGAGCATCTTGTCGTTCGGGATGGTGATCAGCGTGTTGACCCGCTGGCGAAGCTGGTTGAGCCCCTCGTCCGCCGAGGCCATCCGCTTGCGGCCTTCGAAGGTGAACGGCTTGGTGGCGACGCCGACCGTCAGCGCGCCCAGCTCGCGCGCGATGCTCGCGACGACTGGCGATGCGCCAGTGCCGGTCCCGCCGCCCATCCCACAGGCCACGAACACCATGTCCGCGCCCTTGAGGATGTCGTAGATCAGCTCCTGCGACTCCTCGGCGGCCCGCTGGCCGATCTGCGGGTTGCCACCCGCACCCAGGCCGCGCGTCAGCTTCTCACCGATCCGGATGCGATGGCGGGCGTCGGAGCGGGCCAGAGCCTGGGCGTCGGTGTTGATCGCGACGAACTCGACGCTGTGGACGCCAGCCTGAATCATGCGATTCACGGCGTTCGAGCCGCCGCCGCCGACGCCGACGACAACGATTCGTGCCGAAACGTCACCTTCTCCGTTCACCGCCGCCTCCTGACGCGGGCCTCCACACACCCCGAGTGAAGGGTATCACTCCGGGAAGAAGCTCCGCAGCCACTCTTTCACGCGCGCCGCAACGCTCCCACCACTCTGGCCGCCGTAGTCGTCGGCCTGAGTCAGCCCCCACTTGAGGAGGCCGACGCTGGCAGCGTAGGCCGGGTTGCTGATCGACTCTACCAGCCCGAACGTCCCTGTGGGCGTCCCAATCCTCACGGATGTGCCAAAAATCTCGTTGGCGAGCCGCCGGATGCCCTGAAGCTGGGCCGTTCCGCCGACCAGCACGATGCCGCCAGGGATGCCACCATCGCGGCCGGAGCGCCCGAC
Organism: Chloroflexota bacterium; assembly: GCA_020850535.1. Taxonomy (NCBI): domain Bacteria; kingdom Bacillati; phylum Chloroflexota; species Chloroflexota bacterium. Next base: position 25,186 of record JADZEM010000117.1, on the reverse strand, counting down.
CTCGAAGCCGCCGCGCTCCAGGCTCTCGCGCACCAGCTCGAACGTCTCTTCCAGGCGGGCCTCGATGATCTCCGCCAGCTCGCGCCGCGAGACCGGATCGCCGTCGCCCGCGTCGTACGACGCGATGTCGATCATCCGATCCTCTTCGATGCCGTCCGAGATGGCGTAGCCGTGGCGGATCTTCAACTCGTCGGCGGCCATGAACGGCGTCCGCAGGCCCACCGCGATGTCGTTCGAGATGTGGTTGCCGCCGACCGGCACCGAGGCCAGGTACGAGATCGAGCCGTCCACGAAGACGCCGGCGTCGGTTGTGCCGCCGCCCAGGTCAACCAGGGCGACGCCCATGTCCTTCTCGGCGGTCGTCAGCACGGCCTCGCCAGCCGCCAGTGGCTGCACCACCAGCGCGTCGATGCCCACGCCGACCTGCTCGATGCAGCGCGACAGGTTGTGGATCGCCGTCTGGGTTCCCGTCACCACCGTCGTCTCGACTTCGAGCCGCCGCCCGAGCATCCCGGCCGGGTTGTTGATCCCTTCCTGGCCGTCGATCACGAAGTGACGGGGCACGACGTGGACGACTTCGCGGTCGTGCGGCATGTTGACGACCTTCGCAGCGTCCAGCGCCCGCTCGATGTCCTCTTCGGTGATGACGTTGTCCGTTCGCCGCACCGCCACGACGCCGTGGCTGTTGGTCGAGCTGATGTGCGCCCCGGAGATACCGACGAACGCGCTCATGATCTTGTAGCCGGACTGCTGCTCGGCCTTCTGGACCGAGGCGCTGATCGCCTGGACGGCGTCGTCAACGTCGACGACCACGCCGCGCCGCATCCCGCGCGACGGCGTGATGCCGGCGCCGATGATCTCCAGCTGATCCTCGGGCGAGACGGCCGCGATCAGCGTACAGACCTTGGTGGTCCCGACATCGATCCCGACGACGATTCGCTCTCGCGCCATCTACAGACCTCGCCCAACACGAGCGGCCCGGGTGCGCTGCCACAGCGTGTCAGCGCACATACGGACGGTCCCTGAAGCGCACGTCGATAAGCTCCGCACGCTGCCCGACTCGGCCAAGCTCGCGACGGAGCGCAACGACAGCATTGACCTTCCACTCAAGGTCGTCGTCGCGGCCAAATCGAACCCGCTGCCCGCCATCAACGATGATCGTCACTCCGGTATCTGCACTGTACTCGACTGCGCCGGGATTGATACCGGCGATTCCTGGAAGAAGCTGCTGCAATTGAAAGAGCGTGCTCAGCGCTGCACGGTCGATGGCGCCGCTCGGGGGGATCTGATCCGAACTGAGATCCTGGATTGTTGGCAGGGCCACGGCCCGGTCAGTCGCCCGCAGGATCCGCCCCTCCGCGTCGACGAGGTACGACATCCCACCATTCTGCCAGACAGCCACCGGCGCACGCTCCACGATCCGCACTTCGAGCCGGTCCGGCAGGACCGCCCGCGCTCGCACTGACTGGATCGCCGTGATCGCCTGCAAACGGTGGCCGACCTCCTCTTCCTTGAGCCAGAAGATGTTCAACCCCGTCACCGCGGCCGCGCTTTCGATCTCGTCTGGCGGCACGAGCTGGGAGCCAAGCACCACGACTCGTTCGATCTTGAACCCGTCCGAGGCGGCCACATAATACAGCAGCCCGGAAGCACCGAACAACAGCATCAGCGCCAGCAGTCTGGCGAACAGCAGGCCGTACGTGCCGCTGGGACCGGTCGCCTCCAACGACTGGCCGCCACCGCGCTGCTCCCACTGGCGACTATCGGTCATCGGCGCTCCTCGGCGGGCGGGCCGTTGAGCACCTGGAGATCGGCGGGTTCCCAGGTTCCCACCAGTTGCACCTCGGGATGCAACCAGACCCCGAACTGCTCCCAGACGGCCACCTGGGCCTGCCGCATCAGCCGGACGACGTCCGTCGCGGTGGCCGCGCCACTGTTGACGATGAAATTGGCATGCTGCGCCGAGATCTCCGCGCCACCCTGCCGAGCGCCCTTGAGGCCAACCGCCTCGATGAGCCGCCCGGAGTAGTCACCCGGCGGATTCGCGAAGATGCTGCCCGCGCTCAGTTGGCGCGGCTGGCTGGCCGTCCGACGGGCCTGCTGCTCGTGGATACGGGCCAGCGCCGCGCGGGGATCGTCCCGCCTGACCGTTAGCCGGGCCGACCTGACGATGACTGTGCCGTGCTCGCCGCGCTTGAGGCTGCTCGTGCGGTAGGCGTAGGACAGGTCGGCCTGCGAAAGCGTCCGCACTCGCCCGTCCGCCCCCACGATCTCGGCGTCGAGCAGGCAGTCTGCCACGCAGCCGCCAAACGCCCCGGCGTTGTTCACGACCGCGCCGCCGACCGTGCCCGGCACGGTGGCCGCCCATTCCAGCCCGGCCAGGCCTTCGCGGGCCAGCCGCCGCGCGAGGTTCGAGAAGTTCGCGCCGGCGTCCACCCGCACCACCAGCCGCTCGCCGCCGAGCGGCTCAAGGGTGTGCTCGCCGGACGTGTACTTGAGGACCACGCCGTCAAAGCCCGCGTCGGAGATCAGCAGGTTGGACCCGCCGCCGATCGCCAGGATCGGCAATCCATCGTCGTTCGCCTGCGCCAGCATCCGCCCGATGAGGCCGATGTCGTTGCTGGCCAGGAAGTGCTTCGCGGGACCACCCACCTTGAGCGACGTGTGCCGTCGCAGCGCTTCGGGGCCGGCCGTCTCCAGCGAGATGCTGACTGGCCCTCGCTGTCGCGGCGCGGCGTCCTCGGGCGACGAGGCCGGCGTGCGCTCTGCGAGGGTCGTGCTCAGTCTCCTGGCGACCTGCGTCACGTCGCCGGCGCCCAGGATCAGCAGCAGCGTGTCCGGGCGGAGATCCTGGCAGGCAAGCGCGTGGGCCTCGTCCAGCGACGTGCAGGCGACGGCGTCTTGATGCTGCATCCGCGCCACCAGATCGGCGGCGCTGATCTCTGGCTCGCCGCTCGTGCGCCCCGTGGGCTGGTAGATCGGCGCGACGATCACCCGGTCGGCCTCGTCGAACGCCCGCGCGAACTCGTCCAGCAGCGCACGCGTCCGATGCGTGGTGTGGGGTTGGAAGATCGCCACGAGGCGGCCCGCATGCACATCGCGGGCCGCGCTCAGGTTCGCAGCCACTTCTGTTGGATGATGGGCGTAGTCGTCCACGATCCAGATCCCGTCCTGCTGGGCCAGCGTCTCGAAGCGGCGGCGCGTCCCCCGGAAAGTGGCGAGCCCCTCACGGATGGCGGCGTCTGGCAGCCCGAGCAGCGTTGCCACGGCCAGCGCCGCCACGGCGTTGGCCGCGTTGTGCCGTCCGTTGAGGAGCACGTCGTAGGTCGCGCGCGTCCCATCCGGACGGCGCACCTCGAACGCGGACCCGCCGCCGAGACGCGGGTGGTACCGTTCGAGCCGCCAGTCGGCGTGGCCGCTCCAGCCGTACCGGACGCGCTTCCGCGCGAGTGAGAGTCGAGCGAGGTTCGGCTCGTCCTCACAGGTCACCACGATGCCATCCTCGGGCATTCCGGCCACGAAGGTCTGGAACGCTTCAAGCACCGCTTCGAAGCTGCCGTAGTAGTCGAGGTGGTCGGGCTCGCTCGACGTAATGATCGCCAGCCTCGGGTGCAGCTCGTGGAAGCGCCGCCCGAACTCGTCGGCCTCGGCGACCAGGTGCGGGCCAGCCCCCAGGCGCGCGTAGCCGTCGAAGTCGAGCGCGTGCGCTCCCCCCGCGAGGGTCGGGTCCAGGCCGGCGGTCGCCAGCAGATGGGCCAGCAGGGCCGTTGTGGTGGACTTGCCGTGCGTACCGGCCACGCCGATGCCGTGCTTGTCGGACATCAGGGCGCCGAGCGCCTGGGCGTGGCTCAGGACGGGGATCCCCTTCGCGCGGGCGGCCTCCAGCTCCGGGTTGTCCTGGGGCACCGCCGCCGACGCAACCACGAGGTCGGCATCGGCGACGTTCTCGGCAGCGTGGCCGTGCACCGCGCGGATGCCCTGTGCCGACAACGCCGCAAGCTCGGCCGGTGATCCGCTGTCCGAGCCGCTGACCGTGCGGCCATCTGCCAGCAGCAGCGCGGCAAGGCTCCGCATGGCAGCGCCGGCCACACCCACAAGGTGCGGCCGGCGCGCCTGGCGTAGCGCCTGGACAGAAGCCTGGGGCGCAGTTGGCGCGGGGTCCGACATCAAGCCCGTCCTGCCAGCGGAATCGGGCCGCCGGAGCCGCCGCGCGGGCCGGGCCGTGGGTGCTTGTCGATGCGCGGTGGGTCGGCCGGCGGCCGGCTGATCCGATTGACGACCGGCGAGGCGACGGCGAACCGCGAGATGCTCAGCAGCAGCCCGACGCCGATCATCGTCATGCACAGCGAGTTTCCGCCGAAGCTGACGAACGGCAGGGTCACACCCGTGTAGGGCAGCGAGCTGGTCACCGCGCCGATGTTGATGATGGCCTGCCAGACCACCTTGCCGGTCAGGCCGATGGCCAGCAGCCGGCCGAACGGGTCCGGCGCGTTCAGCGCGATCCGCAGCCCGCGCCAGCCGATCACCATCAGCAAGATCACGACGGCGAGCGTCCCGACGAGGCCAAGCTCTTCGCCGATGATCGCCAGGATCGAGTCGGTGTGCGCGTTCGGCAGGTAGTACGCCTTCTGGCGGCTCATCCCGAAGCCGACGCCGAACCAGCCGCCGGAGCCGAGCGCGTAGAACGTCTGGACGGCCTGCCAGCCCTTGCCGAGCGGATCGCCGAACGGGTCGATGAACCCCAGGAAGCGGTCGAGTCGGTACGGCTCGAAGATGATGACGACCGCGCCGACCAGCAGCCCGCCCGGCAGGAACCCGAGGATCACGTGCCACATGTTCGCGCCGGCCACGAAGAATACCGAGAATGCGACGGCGCAGATGATGACCGCCGTGCCCATGTCCGGCTCGACGATCACCAGCCCGGCGATCACCCCCAGGATGATCAGGAAGGGGATCGAGCCGGTCGTGAACTTCGAGACGTTCTTGCCTTTTCGCGCCAGCCAGTCCGCCATGTAGATGCAGATGACGATCTTCGCGATCTCGCTGGGCTGGAACGAGGGCAGCGGGCCGAGGCGCAGCCAGCGCGCCGAGCCGTACTGGACCGTCCCGAGCGCCGGCACCAGCACCAGCACCAGCGCGACGAGCGTCAGGATCAGCCCGATCAGCGAGACCTTCTGCCAGCGTCGGTAGTCGATGCTGGCGGCGGCGATCAGCCCGACGGTGCCGATGGCGATCCAGGTCAGCTGCCGCGTGAAGAAGTAGGTCTCGTCGCCAAACTCGTTGTGGGCGATCACCACGCTGGCGCTGTAGACCATCTGCGCGCCGATGGCCAGCAGCAAGGCGACCGCCCCGACGAGGATGTAGTCGACGTGGCTGGCGCTGCCGGCGCCCTTCATGGCTTCCTCCCTGCGACGGCGGCCTCGGCGGCGGCCTCCCTGACGATGCGGCAGAAGTGATCGCCGCGCTCCACAAAGTCGGTGTACTGGTCGTAGCTGGTGCCGCCCGGCGAGAGCAGCACCACGTCGCCGGGCCGGGCCACGTTGCGAGCCTCGGTCACCGCCCGCTCGACCGTGCCGGCGCTCACGATGCGCTCGGCCGGCATGCCCGCGTCACGGGCGGCCCGCTCGATCAGCGCGGCGGCCTCCCCAAACGTCACCAGCGCCCGCGCACCCTCGGCGATGACCCGACCCCACGCCTCCATCGGGAGGTGCTTGTCGCGCCCGCCGGCCAGCAGCACGTACGGAGTTCCAGCGTAGACAGCCAGCGCCGCGAGACTCCGCTCGGGGGCCGTGGCGATCGAGTCGTTGACGTACTGGACGCCGTCGATCTCTGCCACCCGCTCCAGGCGATGCCGCACGCCGGTGAAGGCCAGAGCGGCGGCCCGCATCGGCTCGACCTCGATGCCGGCCGCGGACGCGATTGCACACGCAGTCAGGACGTTCGCCACGTTGTGGATCCCCGGTACTTGCAGTTCGCCTCGCCGGCACAAGACCTGACGGCGGCCTGCCCGCTCCAGCACGAGCGTCTCGCCGTCGCCAGGGTCGAGATATGCGCCGTCAACCTTCCGTTCAAGACTGAAACGGATGAGCGTTCCGTTCGGCTGCAACCCCGAGGACCCAGGATCGTCGGCATTGAGCACTGCCACGTCGTTCTGACGCTGATGCAGGACGATCTGGGCCTTGGCGTTGGTGTAGGCCGCCATCGTGTGGTGGCGGTCCAGGTGGTTGGGCGTGATGTTGGTCACCGCCGCGATGTGCGGGCTGACCGTCATCGGCTCCAATTGAAAGCTGCTCAGCTCCAGGATGACCCAGCTGTCAGGCCGGATCTCACCCAGGCGATTGAGCAGCGGCACGCCGATGTTTCCGCCGACGAACGCATGGCGGCCGGCCTGTTCAAAGATCTTGCCGACGAGCGTGGTTGTGGTGGTCTTCCCGCTCGATCCGGTGATGCCGATGATCGGCGCCGGGCACCGCTCGAAGAAGAGCTGCGTGCCGCTCGACAGCCTGACGCCACGGCGGCGCGCGGCCTCCAGCAGCGGCAGCTCCGGCGGCACGCCGGGGCTGACATAGAGGGTGTCCACGTCGAGCGTCGGACGCTCCGGGTGGCCGCCCAGCACAAACTCGATGGGCAGTCCCGCGAGCTCGTCGAGCCGGTCCGCGAGCTGCTCGGCAGTCCTGGCATCGTTCGCCAGGACCTGTGCGCCCTCAGCCACCAGATAGCGAGCCAGGTCTGTGCCTTCGCGCGCCAGCCCGATGACCCCGACGCGCGGGTTGCGATGGTCTGTCATGGTGGCGTCGCCTCCGCGTGATTCGCCGGGGGAGAGTGGAGCGCTATGCTAGACCAGGGCGAGCGCGACGCCGAGCATGGCCGCCAGCACGCTGACCAGCCAGAAGCGCTGGGTCACGTGCGTCTCGGACCAGCCGCTCAGCTCGAAGTGGTGGTGGAGGGGCGCCATCTTGAACAGCCGCTTGCCCCCGGTCAGCTTGAAGTAGCCCACCTGGAGAATGACCGACATCGCCTCGGCCACGAAGACGATCCCGATGATCGGCAGCAGCACAACCTGACCGACCATCAGCGCGACCACGGCCAGCGTCGCGCCGAGCGCCAGCGAGCCGGTGTCGCCCATGAAGACCTGGGCCGGGTGGGCGTTGAACCACAGGAATGCGGCGACCGCTCCCGCCACGGTGAAGCAGAACGTGACCAGGTAGTACTGCTCGTAGAGGTAGGCGATGACGCCGTACGCCGCGAACGCCACGAACGAGGTCCAGCCGGCCAGGCTGTCCAGGCCGTCCGTGAAGTTGACGGCGTTGGCCGTGCCGACCATCGCGACAATCGAGAGCGGGATGAACAGGTACCAGGGGACAATCAGCTTCTCGCGAATCGTGGGCAGGAAGATGAAGTCGATGCCCAAGCTCTCGGGATACCACAGCACCACCGACGAGATCGTCGCGATCACGAACAGCCACGCGAACTTCGTCCTGACCGACAGCCCCTGGCTCCCGACGCCCTGAATCGTCATCCGGTCGTCGATGGCCCCCAGCACCGCGCAGCTGACCAGCACGAAGAGCGGCAGGAGGATCGACCGGCCGACCGTCGAGTAGAACGTGAACGTGAGGATGGCGGTGAGCAGCAGCACCGTTCCGCAGATCAGCAGGCCGCCCATCGTCGGGGTGCCCGTCTTCTCGATGTGGCTGCTCGGACCTTCGACACGGACCTTCTTGCCCAGCCCACGGCGGCGCAGAAAGCGCACGAACGGGTAGCCGGCCACCAGCGCGACCAGGCAGGCGACCACTCCGAACGTCAGCGACAACGCCATCGGCTGCGGGTTCACAGTGCCCTCCGCGACCGGGCGGGTAGCAGCAGCGCCGGCGCGCAGGAGAGACGCAGCAGCCAGCCGAACAGTTCCAGCGGCCTGCCGCGCCTGCGCGTACGACGAGACACCACCGACCGCTCGCAGCCGCGCGTGTCAGAAAGACGGCGTGTCGTCGCTGATTTACTATCGACCATTCTGGCTCGTCGGGATTCTATAGTACGCCGCAAGCTCGCTGCCGACCCGCTTGAGCACCGGTGCGGCCACCACGCCGCCGTAGATTGCCTCCGGCGCATCGAGCCGAATCAGAATCGAGAGGCGCGGCTGATCGGCCGGCATCAGGGCCACGATGGAGGCGAACGTCTTGCCCGAGGTGTAACCCAGGTCGGTCGGGAAGTCTGCCGTGCCCGTCTTGCAGGCCACCCGCATCCCGGGGATCCGGTACGGCTGCAACCCTGGTTGATCGCAGACCGCGATCATCATCTCGCGCATCGTGGCGGCCGTCCGGGGCGAGACCGCCTGCCGCAGCTGACGCGGCTCGACACGCTGCAGACCGTCCGGACCGTTGACCTCTTTGACGATGGTCGGGCGCATCAGGACGCCGTTGTTTCCGAGCGCCGACACGGCGTTGAGCATCTGGAGCGGCGTGACGGCCATGCCCTGCCCGAAGGCGTTCGTCGCAAGATCGACGACGGTCCAGGCCGGGTCATCAGGCGTACGCATGGTGCCGCGCACTTCGCCCGGCAGCTCCACGCCCGTTGGCTGGCCGAACCCGAACAGCGAAAAGTAGCGGTAGAGGTTCTCACGGCCCAGCTCGCGGGCAGCGTAGTAGGTGCCGACGTTCGACGAGCGGATCAGCACTTCGGTCATCGAGATCGTGCCGTTGGCGCGCAGGTCCCAGTTCTTGATGATCGTCGGCGGCTGACCGCGCGCGTTCGGGAAGGTAACGATGCCGGTATCGTTGATCATCGTCTGAGGCGTCACCAGCCCCATCTCGATGGCCCCCGCGACGGTGATCAGCTTCATCACCGACCCGGGCTCGTACTGGTTGGTGACGCCGACGGCCTTGTGCAGCAGCGCGTCGCCGGGCCGAATGGTCATCGGGTCGCTGACCGAGAACGTCGGGAGGCTCGCCATGCCGAGAATCGCGCCGGTCGACGGCTCCATCACCATGATCAGCCCACCAGAGGCCTTGTTGGCGCGGACGGCTTCTGCCAGCTCCCGCTCGAGCGTGCGCTGCACGAAGCGGTCGATGGTCAGGATGAGATCTGAGCCGTCACGGGGAGCCTCCACGACCCGCCGCGCCAGGATCAGCTCCTTGTCGGTGGTGTCCGCTTCGGTCTCGATCAGGCCGGGGACGCCCGCGAGATCGCTCTCGAAGAAGTACTCGAGGCCGGCCAGCCCCTCGCGATCCCGCCCGAGAAAACCGAGGATCTGCGGGGCGAGCGAGCCCTCCGGATACTGTCGAACGGGGTGCGGCTCGACCAGCACGCCGTTCAGCCCCTGGCGCTCAACCTCGTAGCGGACGGCGTCCGCGACCGCCGCCGGCAGGTACGATTTCACGACGACCGGATCTGCACGGTTCAGGTCGATCATCGCCAGCACCTGCTGCGGCTGCATCCCGAGCAGGCCGGACAGCACCTGAGCGGTCAGCTCGGGCTTCTGCACCTGGCTGCCGGTGATGGTGACCTCGTCCATCTCGATGGACACGGCCAGCGGATTGCCGTTCGTGTCGAAGATCGAGCCGCGCCGAGCCTCGACTGGGATCGAGCGCTGGTGGCTGCGCGTGGCCTGCCGCCGCAGCTCCTCGCTCTGGAGCACCTGAAAGGTGTAGAGGCGATAGACCAGCAGGAAGGCGCAGCCCAGGAAGAGTGCGCCCAGGAGGAAGATGCGGGGGCGGAGGTTGGCGTTTCCCGATTGCATACCGATCTAGTCGCCTCGTGTCAGCTTCTCGGCCACGGCGGCGAGGGCGGCGGACCACGACGGGCCGTCCTTGACCGGCTGGGCCGGCAGCGGCTCGGCGGCCCGCCGCAGCAGGCGCGACTCGCGCGGGGCCGGGGCCGTGTCCATTCGCACGGACATCGCCTGGGCCGGACGCTGCATCCCCATCCGGTGGACCGCCTCATGCTCGATCCACGCCAGCGAGCGGGCCTTCGCGATCTCCGCCTCCAACTGCTGGTTGCGGTTGACCCACGCGGACCGCTCACGCTCCAGTTTCTGGATCTCGTAGCCCGTCGTCAGGGCGCCGCCCGTCTGGAGGAGGTAGGCCGGCGGCAGCAGCGCCAGCAGCCCCAGCACCAGGAGCAGGGCGCGGCTCATCCGCTTCACGCGCGTGGGCGACACGAACCGAGCGGACAGGACGCCAGGATGGTTCGGGGCGACGGCGCTCACAGGGGATGACCTCCGGGAGAAGTCCGCTCGGCGACGCGCAGCTTGGCGCTGCGGGCACGGGGGTTTCGCATCACCTCGGCATCCGAGGGCGCGATGGGCTTGCGGGTCAGTTCGGTGAGCGGGGCGCTGGCATCGCCGCCGGCCCGGAAGAACTGCTTGACCCGCCGGTCCTCAAGCGAGTGAAACGAGATCACGGCGAGCCTGCCGCCCGGGGCCAGGATGCTGGCAGCGGCTGGCAAGACCGCTTCCAGTGCGCCCAACTCGTCGTTGACGGCGATCCGCAGCGCCTGGAACGTCTTGGTCGCCGGATGCACGCGCCCACGCTTCGGCCCGAGCGCCTCTTCGACCGCGCCGATCAGGTCGGCGGTGCTGGCGAGCGGCGCGCGCTCACGCCGCCGCACGATGCTCCGGGCCACCCGCCGCGAGCGGTGCTCCTCGCCATACTGGTAGAGCACGTCCGCGATCTCGCCCTCATCGGCGTGGTTCAGCAGATCGGCCGCCGACTCTCCGCGCGTCGGGTCGAACCGCATATCGAGCGGCTCGTCGTGGCGAAAGGTGAAGCCGCGTCCGCCGGCGTCCAACTGCCGCGAGGAGATGCCGAGGTCGAGCAGGATGCCGTCGACCGGCCCGAAGCGCTGCTCGGCCACCACGTCGGCCACCTGCCTGAAGCTGGCGTTCACGAGCACGACCCGGTCGCCGTAGGGCGCGAGCCGGGCAGCGGCCACCGGCAGCGCATCGGGGTCGGCGTCCAGCCCGAGCAGCCGGCCGTCCGGCCCGGACGCCTGGAGGATGGCCGACGCGTGGCCGCCGTTGCCGAGCGTGCCATCCACGTAGCGGCCGCCGGCGCGGGGCCGCAGCCACGCCAGCACCTCGGCAAGCAGCACGGAGACGTGCTCGCCTGGGGCCAGCGGATCGGGCGGGAGGTCGGCCGGGCGTCGAGACGCGGTGCGTGCAGGCACATCAGCACCTCAGATCCCCAGGCTGCCGGACTGATCGGTCAGCAGCGCGAACGCGGCTGCCGTGGACGTTGTCTCGGCGTCGGCCTGGGCCTCGTCGTCCTCCCAGGCCTCCTTGCTCCAGAGTTCGATGCGGGTCTGGAGGCCGGCGACGACCACCTCGTTCTTGAGGCCGGCGTACTCCCGCAGGGCTGGCGGGATGATGATCCGCCCGAGCTTGTCAGGGACCATCGAGTCCGCTCCCGCGAAGAAGTGACGCTGTAGACGGCGCGCATCGGGCTGGAGCGACGGCAGCGCCAGGATGCGCTCGCTGAGCTTGCTCCACCCTTCCTGGGTCAGCAGATAGAGGCAGCGGTCGGCACCCTTCGTCAGGTAGACGCCGTTGGAGAGGTACTGCCGATAGCGCGCGGGGATCGCGAGCCTGTTCTTGTCGTCGATGGTGTGGACGACGTGGCCAAGAAACACGGGTCAAGCCCCACCGTGGGGTTGCAGGCCAGAGGATTGCCACCATGTTGCCCCACTCATCGCCACATTTCCCCACCGTCGAGGGGATTGTATGCCTCGTGCGGGGGCAGGGCAACGGCAAATCGTGCACGCGCACGGCAGATTGGGCGCATGTGACGGCCACGTGACGTGGCGGAAACGTTGCGCCGCCGAGCCACTCGGAGCGTTGCGACGCCCGCGTCGGAATCCGGCATGGGCGATGTCTGGCCTCACCAGCGCGGGATCCGACGCGCGCGCGGTGCGACGCCGTCAGGCTCGGAACAGGCTGGTTGTCCGTGCCGCGATATGCCAGCGCCAGCCCGACCACTAGACTGCGCACAGGTACTCGCAAGACCACGCGACAGGGCGCTCCAGACCAGCAAGCAGGCGCGAGCGGGTGTGAGGAGCCGTGACAGCGGACCGTCGAGGCGAGGGGATCAGGGTCGGTGTGCGCAGCACTACGCTCATCCAACGAGGCATTCCGTCGTAGCATGCGAAACCTGAGTCGTCGCGAACGAGCGCGAGAGGACAAGGTACATGGACACCAGGACAGACATCGGGCTACCTGACACGCTGACGCTGAACTACAAGGGTTCGGGCTTCGAAATCGTCAGACGGTGGTTTGACTTCACGACGATCATCATGACCGTCTTTGTCATCTTCTGGGACGGCTTTCTCTGCCTCTGGTACTCGATGGCCGTCAGCGCGGCTCACGTCGATCTGACCGCGTTGCTCTTCCCGCTCGGCCATCTGGCTATCGGCGTCGCCCTCACCTACCGCACGCTGGCTGGCTGGATCAACGCAACACGCGTCACCGTCGATCAGGGCTTCATTTCCGTTCGGCACGGGCCGTTGCCCTGGTACGGGAACAAGAACTTTCTTGGTGGAGATCTCAAGCAGCTCTACTCGAAGGAGAAGATCTCCAACGGCCGCAGCACGAGGTCAGCGACCTACGAGGTCCATGTCGTCACGAACTCTGGGAAGACCGAACCACTGGTGACGGGCCTTGACTCGAGTGAACAGGCGATCTTCATCGAGCAGGAGATCGAGCGACACTTCCACATCGAAGACGCGCCTGTTCGCGGCCAGATCTGACACGGCTCCGGCAGCTTCGACTGCAGCGAACTTGACGAGCGACTGCGGCGAACTTGACGAGCGTCGATGGCCGCCGCGGCGGGTGGCAGCAGGAGATCCGCACCGCGAGCGTGCGCGAGCCTCAAGTACAGGTCCGGCTCGCGCACGCTCGCGGTGCGGATCGTCGTCCCTGGTGCAACTCGCTGCATGCAGACGGGCCGTCGCCGCCCGCGGCGCCGCGCCCCGTCGTGTGCCGTGAGACCGCCTGACGCTTACCACGACATTCCTGGCGCTTCTGACATCTGACACGGTGAGCTGGGCGGTGCAGACGGCCCGCGACTAGTTCAGCAGGTAGAGGAACCGCCCGCAGCTCTGGCAGGTCACCAGTTGTTCGCCTTGCCGCAGCCGCTGTTCCTGCGCCGCGATCATCGAGACGCGGCACCCCTGGCAGGTCCGCTGCTTCACCTCGGCCACGGCGAAGCCGCCGTGCCGGACGCGCAGGCGGTCGTAGGTGCGAAGGGGCTGGGCCTCGATCTGGGTCCGCAGCTGATCCCGACTGGCGGTCGTTGCGCGAACGGAGGCGACGAGATCCTTGCGCTCGGCGATCAGACTCGCCTCCAAGGTGCGGCGCTCGGCCACGATGGTCCGCAGGGCGGCCTCAGCCTCGTTCAGCTCGTTTCGGGCGGCGTCGAGCTTCTCGATGACCTGCAGCTCAGCGGTCTCGCCGACGGAGATCTGGCGGCGCAGGTCCGTCCCACGATTCTGCAAGTCGGTCAGCTCCTTGGGGTTGGCGATCTTGCCGCCGTACAGCTTCTGTTCGTTCTCGGCCAGTTGCGCGCGGGCCGTTCCGAGCTTGAGCTCCAGGTCCTTCTGCTCGGCGTCCAGGCTCTTCACGGGCAGGGCGGCGCTCTGGTGCCGCTGCTTCGCCGCCTCGAACTCGGAACGGTCCTGCAACGTTGCATCGATCGTGGCGACGCGGTCGCGACCGTCGTCGATCTGGCTGTCGAGAGCCTGGAGCTGGCGAAGCAGTTCGAGCGCCTTCAGCACGGCAGTCCCCATTCGTCCACCCGGAAGCCCTGCCGCCGCCTGCATGCGCGCGCCGCGTTCATTCGGCGCTGCCGACCAGCCCGACACCCCGGGAAAGCAAGCTGTCGTAGACGGTGACCGTCTTCTCGGCCGCCGCGTCCCAACTGTACTGGTGCGCCGTCTCCAGCGCGCCTCGACGCATCCGGGCTGCGGCCGGCGCGTCCGTGAGGATGGTGCGGATGCGTTGGGCGAACAGGTTTGGATCGCGCCAGGGCACCAGCGCGCCGTTCTCGCCGTCGCGGACCACCGTCGCCAGGCCGCCCACCCGCGACGCGACCACTGGCGTGCCACAGGCCATCGACTCGACGGCGACCAGCCCGAACGACTCGTAGGTAGATGGCATCACCGTGACGTCGGCTGCGCGGTAGTACTCCGCCAGTTGCGTCTGCTCAACCGCGCCGACGAACTGCACCACCGAGCCGAGGTCGAGGTCGCGCACGATCTCTTGCAGACGGCTCATCTCGCGCCGCTCTTCGCCAGACTGCTGGCCCGTCCCGCCGACCACCAGCACCCGCAGGGGACCGATCTCCGCGCGGAGCGTCGCAGCGGCTCGAATCAGGATGTCGATGCCCTTCAGCCGCTGGATCCGGCCCACAAAGAGCAGCGTCGGCTGTGGCCCCAGGCCAAGCGACCGACGTGCCTCCTCGCGCGAGCCCGGCCCGAACGTGTCCAGGTTCACGCCGCCCGGCACAATCGAGATCTTGCGCGGGTTGGCTCCGTACGCTTCGAGCATGTGGCCGCGGTCGATCTCGGTGGCGGCGATCAGCCGGTCGGCGGTCGCCATCGTGCGCCGCTCGATGTCCACGCGGATCTGCTGCTCCAGCTCGGCTGAGTCCTGGGCCACCCGGTTCTTCAGCGCGCCGAGCGTGTGGAACATCGCCACGACCGGCGCGCGCCAGTGCTCCTTGAACAGCGAGGAGAGGCGCCCGGACAGCCAGTAGTGGCTGTGAATCAGGTCGTAGCGCGCTCCAACAAAGTTGCGGTAGCGTTGGATGTTGCAGGCCAACTCGGGGAGGTCGTCCACCACCGCGTACTTGTCACGATGGCGCGGCGCACCCGCGTCCACGTGAATCACCCGCGTATGGTTCCCCAGCTCGACGACGGTAGGGACGTCTGGATCCTGCCGGCGCGTGAAGACGTCCGTCGCCACGCCCATGCGCCCGAGTCCACGACAGAGCTCACGCACGTAGACGTTCATGCCTCCCGTCTCCCAGCCGCCCAGCGGCGCAAGGGGACAGGTATGAACGGACAGGACCGCGATGCGCAGCATCCATGGCTCCTTCAGACGCCGACCTGAGCGAGGGCGGCCATGTGCAGAGGCTTGCAGCGCGGCCACCGTGCACACACCAGCAGACGGGCCAGCTCAGGCTGCCCCGCTGGCGAATGGTAGCATCGCCGTTCTACCCCAGCAATGAAGAGAACACAAAAGAGGCGGCGCATCTTCCCGATGCGCCGCCCCCGTTGTGTTCCTCGTGTCTGCGCGTCAGCCCGCGCCGGTTCCCGCGCGACGACTGGGCGCGAGCCGAGCCGACTCCCGCTACTTGAACGCCCGGATGACCAGTGGCACCACGGTCTCGGCGACGCCGGCCGTCAGCTGAATCGCGCCAACCGCGATATCCTCCGGCTCCTGGCCCTCGAAGCTCCCCACGAGGTCGCCGATGATCGGCACGTCGCCGATGCCCGAGCCTGAGTCGTTGTCGTTGTCAGCGCTCCTCTCGTTCTTCTTCTCCAGCACCGCCGCCTCAGCCGCGCCCGGGCTGACCGACGTGCCGATGACGGCCAATCCGATCGCCAGTGCCGCCGCGCCGCGCAGGATTCGTGTCGGCAGAATCATGGTCGTGCTCCCTGGTTGATCTCGGCGGCGCACGGTCAATCGAGCCGCCAGCGTTCCACTGCTGCCCACAGCCTACGACCAGTCTACTGACGGGGCAGGCGAAAACCGGACACTCTGGCTGTTCGCTTGCTGACACCAGGCCGAACTGGTCCCGCACGAACGTGGGGCCGGCGTGAGGCTGGCCGCCTCGCGCTACAGGCCGACCGCGTAGGTGGTGCCGCGGTCGGGCGCCCAGATGATGGCGTCGGTACGACCGCCGCTCGGTACCTCGAACGTCAGCCAGCCTTCCAGCACTCCGCCGACCGGCACCAGCGTGGAGTAGGGGAGCGGCGAGGCGCCGCCAGCCAGAGGCTCGACGCGCGAGCGGTCGGACAGGCTCAGGCGGAACGCGCCCCGGTAGACGGCCAACGGCTCGTCGCCGTTGTTGACGATCTTGACCTGGACGGCCGCCAGCTCCATGCCATCTCGGGGGCGGTTGCCGATCTTGTTGGGCATGCCCCGGTCCGTGCCTATCACGGTGAGGACGGCGTCCTCCGCTTCGATGACGTTGCTGCCGGAAGGCGCTCGGATCGGGGTCGCAGTTGGCACGACGGTCGCGGTTGGCTGCGGGGTGGCCGTCGCCTGGGCGCTCGCGGCGCCCGAGCTTGCAGCCGCCGGGGGCTGGGTCGGGGCGGCCTGCCCGGCGATCGCCACCGTGCGGCGCGTTGCCGTTGGGGCCACCGGCATCAGGGGGGCCGGGGTAGGCGTGGGGGCAGTGTCGGTCACGGCGACCCGTGCCTGTACGCCGGGCGCGACCGGCGCGGGCGTTCGCGGCACGAGCAGGCCGGGCAGAGCAGCGGCCAGCACCTGTTCGTCGGCCGGCACGAGGTACTCGGCTGCCGCCCAGGCGATCTGCCCGTCGAGCGTCTGCACCTGCTTCCAGACCCGTCCATCGGCCTGCTCGTCCTCCCCGATCACCAGCATCGGCGTCCCATCGGCCCAGGTCCGGAGCGGCTCGCCGCCCGGCTCACGGCGGGTCCAGAGGCCGTCGCTGTCGGTCGAGTTGACCACGACCACACTGCGGCCATCGGTCGGCAGGCGCAGCGTCGGTGCGGAGAGCGCGGCCTTCGCCATCATCGGCGTCGCGGTGGGCGCACGGCCCGAGGACGCGCTGACCACGATGGGCGATGCGCCGGCCGGTCGCGGCGTCGCGGTGAGGTACGGCGAGCGCGCCGCGTTGTTGCCGGCGATTCCCGCCACGACGGCCGCCGCGTCCCGGGCCTGGCTGGACGTGCCCTGGGCCGGCGCGCCGCATGCTGACGCGCCTGCCAGCAGCAGGCCGAACGTGAGCGACAGGAGAGGCCACCGAGGGGAAGGCACCGTGACTCCAGGCGAGGCAGATTGCTTCGGCCAGGAGAACGTTGGCGGGGCTATTCAGGTGACTGCCTGCGGGCCTCCTGTATTCTTCTGATCGGGCCGCCGAGCCGGCGGGACTCAGACAGTCGTTGAATCTCCGTCTCGCTCGCCGCGTTGGCACTCACGTCCACGCGAACATCAGATCGCACGGGCACGATCTGCTGCATCAGCGCGATGTACTCGCCGGCGGCTGACAGATTCGCGCTGAGCCGCTTTGGCTGGGTTGGCGCGCTTGCCAGGATGGCCGCCATGTCGGCGTGTGCCTGCACCAGCTTCTGCGCGGTCTTCTCGCCGATCCCGGCCACCCCCGGCAATCCGTCCGATGGGTCGCCCCGCAAGATGGCAAAATCAACATAACGGCCGGCCGGTACACCGTACCTGGCCAGCACGGCGGCCTCGTCGAACGTGGCCAGGTCGGTGACGCCCTTGACCGTGAACAGCACCCGCACAGCCGGCCGGCCGTCGCGGACCAGCTGCAACAGGTCGCGGTCGCCCGTGACGATCTCAACCCCGTCCTCGGGCGCGGCGCCGGCGCAGAGTGCGCCGATGGCGTCGTCGGCCTCCCAGGCCTCGGAGTGGGCCGTCGTCTCGCCGAGCGCGGCCAGCGCCTCCGCGAGCAGCCCGAACTGGGGTGGCAGCTCCGGCGGGTCTTCCGGGCGGTGGGCCTTGTACGGCGGATACACCGCCGCACGGGAGGCCGGCACGAACACGTCGTCGTAGACGTGGATCAACTGATCCGGCTGGCGCGAGGCGTACAGGCGCGCCGTCATATCCAGATAGCCGTGGACGGCGTTCACGACCATCCCATCCGGGGCCTTGATCGACGTCGGCAGGCCGAAGAAGGCGCGGTACAGCAGGCTTGACGTGTCGAGCAGCAGGCGGCGGGCCATCGCGCCTCCAGGAGCATGCGATTGAGGGGGTCTCTGCTCAGAACGAGCGGAGACCGGTCTGGCTCCGCGGACGGCCTGGCTCCGCAGACATGACTCCCCGTGCCGGTGTACGCTCCCTCCAAGGTCGGCCGTCGCTGGCCGCCAACGCGCGGGAGGGTCCGCATGGCAACGACCGTTGAAGTGATGGCCGAGGCGTTTCAGCAGGCCGGAACGCCGTTTATCGTCGGGCACCCGGGCGGGGAGTCCGTCGAGCTGATGGAGGCCGCCCGCAATCGGGGGATGCGCTTCATCCTGGTCAAGCAGGAGTCGGCCGGGGCGATGCTGGCCGCCACCTGGGGCGATCTGACGGGCGCTCCGGGCGTCTGCCTCTCGACCCGTGCCCCGGGCGCGGCCAACATGGTGAACGGGGTGACGCACGCCTGGATGGACCGCAGCCCGCTGATCGCGATCACCGATCAGTACGGCCCGGCGACCTATGCCACCGGCCTCCGTCAGCGACTCGATCAGTTAGCCCTGTACGATTCGGTCACCAAGTGGAACGCCACGCTCGCGGCGCGGACGGTTCGTCACACCCTGCGGCGAGCGCTGCGCGTCGCCACCGCGCCGGCGCCCGGACCGGTCCAGCTCGATCTGCCCTCGACGGAGACACTGGCAGAGGCCGCCGACTTGCCGGCCGACGTGTCGTTGTTGCCCGAGCTGGCCCTGCTCCGTCCAGACCGCGCCAGCCTCCAGCCGGCGCTCGATCTGCTGGCCAACGCCCGCCGGCCGATCGTCCTGGCCGGCCTCGGCGCGCTCTGGGACCGTGCGAGCGGCGGCGTCCAGGCACTGGCCGAAGCGCTCAACGCGCCGGTGCTGACGACGACCAAGGGCAAGGGCATCGTTCCGGAGGATCACCCGCTGCGGGCCGGCGCGCTGATCGGCGGCCTGATCGAACGGGAGATCGTCGATCAGGCCGACCTGATCGTCGCCATCGGGCTGGATGCGGTGGAATTGCAGCCGAAGCCGTGGCCGTACCGCTCGCCGGTCCTGGCCCTCAACAGTGTCCAGAGCACCGATGCGCTGGTGCCGGCCACGCTGGAAGTGGTCGGCCGCCTCGGCCCGATTCTCGACAGCCTCGTGGAGTTCGCGCCGGCGGCGTCCACCTGGGGCGAGGTCGCGGCGCGGGCCTACCGGCAGCAGCTTGCCGATGCGCTCGAGGTCCCGTCACACGGTCTCGCGCCGGCCCGGCTGGTGGAGATCGCCCGCGATCTGTTGCCGCGCGATGCCATCGCCAGTTGCGATGCTGGCGCGAGCCGCCTGCTGGTCGTGCAGAAGTGGCAGGCGTACGCCCCGCGCGACTTCCTGACCTCAAACGGCCTGGCGACGATGGGCTACGCGATCCCGGGCGGCATGGCTGCGAAGCTCGCTCATCCGGATCGCCCGGTGGTCTGCTTCACGGGCGACGGCGGCTTCCTGATGGCCGTGGCCGAGCTGCACACCGCCGTCCGTGAACGACTCCCCATCGTCGTCGTGGTGTTCGACGACCAGGAGATCGGGCTGATCCGCGTCAAGCAGGAAGTCAAGGGGATGGAGCCGTACGGTATCAGCCTGGGCGGCATCGATTGGGAGCGTCTGGCGCAGGGCGTCGGCGCGGACGGCATCACCGTGGAGAGCGAGGCTGCCCTCGCCGACGCCCTGACGGCCGCCGTCCGATCCGAGCGCCCGGTGGTGATCGGTGCTCGGATCGACAAGTCGGGCTACGTCGCGCAGTTCAACGCGCTGCGCGAGCTGTGAAGAGTCGAGAGGCAGTCGAAGTATGTCATTCTGAGCGAAACGAGCTTGCGAGCGTAGCGAAGAACCTCACCCGCAGGCCGTCGACGCCCGCGTCAGCGGGTGAGGTTCTTCGCTGCGCTCAGAATGACATGGGGGAATCGCGTCGTTGTCACAAGTTGACGGTCTACGGGCACACCCTGTTCGACCCACGTCCTACGACCAGGGCACCGGCTCGCCCCAGCCGTTCAGGTAGCTGACCTCGGCGGTCGGCTTGCGCGTCGTCGGCCCGAAGTTGCCCTTGGGGTAGCCAATCGGGATGCAGAACTGGAACGTCGCGTCCTTCGGGATGTTGAACATCGCGTAGAAGCGGTCCATCACGCACTCGTGCAGCGTCGTCGGGACGCTGCCGATGCCGAGCGCGCGCGCGGCCAGCATCAGGTTCTGGGTCGCCGGCAGCACCGAGCCACCGCCGGCCCCGTTCGCGCCGAAGGCGAAGATGATGCAAGGAGCGTCCTTGATGTCTTCGGCAAGCTGGGCCGCGTTCCGGTACGACGTCCCGTCCTTCGGCAGATCCTCAAACGTCTTCCAGCCCTGGTCGGACCGCTTGGCCCACCACGCTTCCTTGTAGAGTGCGCCGAACGCGCGGATCTTGTCTGGATCGGTCAACACCATGAAGCGCGCCGGCTGCGAGTTGCCGCCGTTGGGGGCCTTGACGGCCGCTTCCAGGATCAGCCGAATGTCGTCCATCGGGATCGGGTCGGTCTTGAGGCGGCGCGTCGCGCGCTGGGTGAACATCGCCTCGCCGACAGGCATCGAGAGCTTCGAGTAGTCCATCTGTTCAAGTGCTCCTTCCGGGCCGGTCAGGCCGGGATCGCCTGGGCGACGGGCAGCAGCTTCGCAATCGGATCGAGGTTCTTGATGTCCGGCTGGAGCGTCCCGACGCCGTGTCGGTTGACCTCGAGGACGATGGCCTCGTTGAACGGCGTGGCGATGCCGAGCCGCTTGCCCTCGGCCACCACCAGCCCGTTGAGGTCTTCGATCTCGGTGCGCCGGCCCCGGATCACGTCCTGCAACAACGAGGGCCGGCCCGCGCCCGTCGAGAACCTGGCGCCCGCGATCAGGTCTTCTTCGAGCGATGCGAGGTTCTTGCCCTCGGCGCCGTCCACGTAGCGCTGCGGAGCGATGGTGTTGATCGCCTCGACCTGGTGCCCGGCCGCCCGGGCGACCTTCACGACCTCAGCCGCCACGTGGATCGAGATGCGGCGGGCCGTGGCGTTCGTCCGCAGCTCGGCGGTGCCAAGCCCGCTCAGGCCGGCCACCGGATTGCCCATGCTGTTGGCCGCCAGCTTCGACCAGCGCTCGCCGAAGAGGTTCGTCGTCAGTTTGGTGTTGGTGACAGCGTTCATGATCTCGACCAGCTCGCGGGCGCGCGGCGTGTCCTGCCCGTCCAGCTCGCCGATCTTGAAGCCGATCCGGTCCGTGCCGACGGGGTCAGTCCGCAGCGCCACGCCCGGCTCGTAGAGGCCGGCGCCGATGGTGATGACGCAGCCGAGCGTCCGGTGGCGTCCGGCCACCGCGGCGACGCGCTCGTCGTTGATGCCGTTCTGGAAGTCCACGATCACACCGTCAGGCTCCTTCAGGAACCGCAGGATGAACATCGTGGCCCACTCGGTGTCGTACCCTTTGACGGCCAGGAAGGCGGCGTCGAACGGCTCGGTGATGCTCTGGGCCTCGTAGAGGTGCAACGCCTTGAACGACCCGGCCGGCACGACGTAGTCCGGCCAGGTTCCTGACAGCTTGAGGCCCGTCGTCCGCATCGCCTCGACGTGGGCCGGCCACTGGTCGATGAAGGTGATGTCGTGGCCGGCGCGCGCCAGCATGCCGCCGACGTTGCAGCCAATGGCCCCTGCGCCCATGATCCCGATACGCATCAATCCGCTCCCATCGCGCTGAGCTTCACGAGCGATAGTGGTCCGGGCGCGACCTCCCGGTCAAGGCGGCGGACGCGAAAAGCCCCGGCCAGTTGGGCCGGGGCTGCGTCGTTCGCGCGGGGAGAGTCAGCGTGCGCCAGTGGCTCGGCAGGCGTGCATCGCAGGGTCGCTCGGTGCCCATCGTCATCCCGACCGCGGCGAGGCACGAGCACACCCCTCCGTCATCCCGACCGTCGCGAGGCACGAGCGGAGCGGGGATCTTCCCAGGGTGACGGACGACTGACGAGGAAGATCCCTCGACTTCGTTCGCACGCTCACTCCGCTCGGGATGACGGTGAAGGGAGCAGCCTCACGTCGCTCGGGATGACGGGGGAGGATCATCAGGCTTGCCCTGAGCATGCCGAATGGGTCGCTTCGCTCGGGATGACGGGGGAAGCGTCGAGTGACCCGACCCGGTCGTTCACGACTTCCAGGCCGCTAGATCATCACCACGTTGCCGGTGAAGCCGTCGCACATGCCGAGCACCTGCTTCGGGCCATTGCGCGTCCGGATCGTGAAGGTCACGATGTCGCCCGGCTTGTAGGTCTTGCCCCCGGATTGGCAGGTCTTGTCCAGGCAGCCGAGCCTGTCATCCCAGTAGAAGCCGCGCCGCTTGCACGACTGTTCGGGCGTCTCCTTCGGTGCTGCGAGCACCAGCCCAGACGGCGAGGTCAGCATCACGATACCCAGCGTAGCAGCGATGGCAGCGGTGCGAAGCTTCGTGCGAACGTTCATCGGGCTCTCCTTGTGCCAGGGTGGTAGTCCCCAGCGTAGGAGACTGCCCAGGACACATCAGTTGAGCACGGAACATTCGCGACGTTAGGAGGCTGACCGGGCCTGTTCCGGAGCCAACAGGGGCGGAGCGGCGAGGTTTGGGCGAACTGGCTGCCGCCAGGGGCGGTAGCCGCCTGGCGATTCCGACGCCTGGATCGCTACGGCGTGCCCGGGATGCGCCGGTACTCCTCCTGGTCGAGCACTGCCTCCACCAGGAATGGCCGATTTGCCCTGACGGCGGTCTCCAGTGCCCGCTGAAGCTCAGCGCTGCTCTCGGCCCGCAGCGACTCGATCCCGTGGACCTTCGCCAGCCCGCAAAAGTCGATCCGCTGGAAGCTGGTGCTGACCACCGAGTAGCCCCGCCGCTCCTGACGGCGCTTGACCTGCGTCAGACTGGAGTCGATCATCACCACCAGCACCAGCGGCAGATTCAGGCGCGCCCAGGTCGCCAGCTCGCCGGCGTACATCAGCAGGCCGCCGTCGCCGCTCACGCTGACGACGGTCCGATCCGGGCAGGCCAGCTTTGCGCCCATCGCGCTGGCAAGGCCGTACCCCATCGGCGAAAGCCCGTTCGTCACCACGAACGACTTCGGACCGTACGAGCGCCACGCCTGGCACGACAGCGACTTGTGCGCGCCGACATCGCAGCTGAAGATCGCGTCGCGCGGGGCGGCGGCCCGCAGCAGCGTGAGCACCGACTGCGGCGGGATGCCATCCGACTCCTGGTGCTCCGTCGAGACGCCGAGGTTGTGGTCGAT
The DNA here is from genome assembly GCA_020850535.1 of Chloroflexota bacterium. NCBI lineage: Bacteria > Bacillati > Chloroflexota > Chloroflexota bacterium. Next base: position 2,013 of record JADZEM010000117.1, on the reverse strand, counting down.
CTCGCCGAGGACTTCCGCGGCAAGCTCCGGCCCCCAGGTGCGGCTGCCGCGTCCGCGTTCGGCCAGCGTCCTCAACATGGTGACCGGGTCGCCGTTGAGCGCGTGGGCCACGGGCTGGAACGTCGGGTCGCTGGCGCCGGCCGCCGCGATGCTGACGACCTTGCCGCCGCCCCTGTAGGTGCCCATGTTGTCCCAGCCGTCAACGCCGATGGTCAGGACGGTGTCGGCCTCGTCGAGCAGCCGCCGCAGCGGATCGTCGTACCAGCCGAACATCCCGACGTAGAGCGGGTGATCGGCCGGTACCTGTCCAATCGCCTCTGGCGAGACGCAGACGGGCGCTCCCAGGGCCTCAACCGTTCGCAACAGGTCTGCGTTGACGTCCAGGTGATTGAGGCCCGGGCCGACCAGGAGCAGAAGCCGCTTCGCCTCGGCCACCGTGGCCGCTGCCGCCTCGATCTCGGCCGGCGATGGCCGCGGCAGCGGCTCGGGCCTGACCGGCGTCTGAATCAGCCGCTGCAGCGTCGCGTCGTCCTGCGCCAGCGTCTTCGTCTGCTCGCCGGCCGACGACGGCAGGTAGACGGACCCCGGCAGGCTGGCGGTTGCGGTGCGGACGGCGCGCGGCAGCAGGTCGGCGGCGTTGGCGGCCGTCAGCTCCTCCGCGAGCTTACTGATCGGTCGGTAGAACTCGACCACCGGCAGGTGCTGATGGACGTACGACGCTGCCGTGGTCGCGTCGATGTGCGAGGTGAAGCAGAGCAGCGGGGCACGATCGAGCAGCGCCGCCGCCACGCCCGACGTGATGTTCGTGACGCCCGGCCCTTTGGTTGCCAGGGCCACGCCGGGCACGCCGGTCAACTGCCCGACCGTGTTCGCCATAAACGCGCCGGTGTTCTCGTGGTGAGTCAGCACGAAGCGGATGCCGGCCTGCTCCATGCCCTCGATCAGGTCCATCACGTCGCTGCCGGGGTGCCCGAACGCCTGCTGGACGCCCCGCGCAGCCAGGAATCGTCCCACGAACTCTGCTGTCTTCACCGAGAATCCCCTTCCCGTCCGACGGCTTTCAGAGGCATGCTGAGTGTGCAGCGTAGCCGAGGATCGACGGTGGCCGCTAGTGGCTTGGCAGGCGTGAATCGCAGGGTCGCTCGGTGCGCATCGTCAACTTGACCCCATTCGGCAAGCGCGCGAGGAACGACCTCCCCTCCGTCATCCCGACCCCATTCGGCAAGCTCAGGGCAAGCTACGCGAGAAACGAGCACACCCGTCCGTCATCCCGACCGCGGCGAGGCACGCTGTCACCCCTCCGTCATCCCGACCGTAGCGAGGAACGAGCGGAGCGGGATCTTCCCCAGGTGAGAGACGATTGACGAGGAAGATCCCTCGACTTCGTTCGCACGCTCACGTCGCTCGGGATGACGGGGGAAGCATCGAGTGACCCAACCCGGCCGTTCACGACTTCCGGGTCACGAGCCGCTGGCTGCACTGGGGCGCCCCCACCCGATACACCGCAGCGGGGCGGGGGGTGAGGGGGCTATGACCGCGGGAATTCGTCAAAGGTCATCAACCCCGGACTGCGCCTGGATTGACGGCGGCGGACGCGATCCACAATTCTGCAGAAGCCTGGACGGATATTCCGCTCTGGATCGGCTGCTCGGTCGGCCTTCTGGGCAACGAATTGGTGGCGCCGTACCGGATTCGCACGGGCCAGCGCATCGGCAGCGCGGCCCTGGTCACCGCCGCCGACCTCACATTGACCGCCGCCCATGACGTGGCCGGGCAGATCCGCCACGCCATGCGGTGCGCAACGCGGGCGTCAGGTCCATCCCGGCTGACGCCCGAATTCTGTCAAAGTGTCAGGTGGGGGATCCCCCGCCCGACACTCGAAACGATCAGTGGCCGCCGACGTGCAGCGCCGCGGCGCGGCGCTCCTCGATGGCGTTTCGGACCAGCGCCGAGTAGCGGTACACCACGTGGGCCAGCTTGCCGTACGGGATCATGATGAAGAAGGCGGCCACC